>JAADFU010000089.1:0-23792 GCA_013152715.1 Calditrichota bacterium | reverse complement strand
AAAATGAAAAAGCCGAAGCAGCAAACAGTCAATCTTAACGACATCGATTTTGAAGACAAAAGTTACATTTTCACCTTTGAGCCGCTGATCAGCGACATGGTGCATTCCATTCAGGCGGTAGGGTTGATTCATCCGCCGCTGCTGGAGAAACGAAGCGACGGCATGTTGCGCATCATCTCCGGGCTCAGGCGCATCATTGCGCTGAAGCATCTGAAACAGAAAAAATTCCCCGCACTGGTTTACATTGCCGATAACGACAAAATTAACAAAGACTTATTTTTGACAAATCTCCACGATAATCTCGCCACACGGGAAATTAATGTCATCGAAAAAGCATTTATTTTGCACAAGTTAATTTTCGATCTGAAAATCAGCAAAAAAAGAACGATCAGCGACTTTCTCCCCTTGTTGGGTTTCGGGCAAAATTCGGAAATTTTAGACCGCTATCTGCCGCTAACGGAATTGCCCGACTATCTGAAAGCCGCACTGCTCGAAGATACGATTTCCATCGAAACCGCACAAATACTGGGAAATTTGCCCGAAGCAGAAAATGCGGAAATTTTTTTAATTTTCCAAAAATTAAATTTAGGGAAAAATCGCCAAAAGGAACTATTGCGCTTATTGTCGGATATACAGAAAGTCAGTTCACAGCCCCCGCTGGAAATTTTGAAAAAAAATGGAATCCAGGAGATTCTCCAAAGCGAAAAACTCACTCCGCCGGTGAAAACGCAGCGGATTATCGGAGAGCTAAGAAAAATCCGCTATCCCATTTACTCAAAAATCGAAGACAAATTTCTCGATTTGAAAAAAGAGCTCAAATTGCCTCCCGCGGTTCGGCTCAGTCCGCCGCCGTATTTTGAGGGCAGAAAATTTACGCTGGAGTTCACTTTTTCATCGCAAAAAGAATTCGACCAGATCGTCACTTTGCTGGAAAAAATAAAATCAGGCAAGAAAATCAAACCACTGGAAAAACTGACAGAAAATGACTGACAAACTATATCATCCCTCAAAACTTTTCATCGAAAAACGCGCGTTGAAACATCCGATCACCAATCGAATTATGGAGCGGCTGCCGCATCTGGAACCGGTCATTATCACTGACGTTGGCGAATTTATTTTAGCGGAAAAAAATAATTTCACAGACATTCCGCCGCAGGAGAAGCCGCTCATTCTGGCCTTTCAAAAAGGGGAATTTCTGAAAAAATGTCCGGGCACGCAAAAATACATTTGCTGCGGTTATCAAATTTTAAACCTGGTCAACAATTGTGAAATAAATTGTTCGTATTGCATTTTGCAAGGTTATCTGAACAGCCCGTTTATCATTGTGTACGTTAATCTGGAGCATTTATTTCGGGAGTTGGAAAATACTTTCGCCGAAAATCCTGACAGAATCTACCGCATCGGAACCGGCGAACTGGCGGACAGCCTGAGCACGGATCATTTGACTAATTTCAGCCGAGAATTAGTGCGCTTTTTCAACCACCGCACCAAAACCGTGCTGGAATTGAAAACGAAGACCACGCAGATCGAAAATTTTCTCGATGAGCCGCACCGCGGCAGGACTGTTGTGGCATGGTCTTTGAACACTCCCCGTGCCATTGCTTCCGAAGAAAAAACGGCGCCGTCTCTGGAAGAGCGCATTGGTGCGGCGGAAAAATGTCAGAAAGCCGGCTTCCGTCTTGCCTTTCATTTTGATCCCATGATCTATTATGAAAATTGCGAAGGAGATTACAAAGCCGTGGTGCGCAAGTTATTTGAAAAAATTGATCCGAAAAATATCATCTGGATCAGTCTGGGCGCGCTGCGCTATCCGCCGCATCTGGAAGGAATGATTCGTAAAAATCACCCGGAGTCAATGATCACTTACGGGGAACTTTTTCCTGGTCTGGACGGCAAATTCCGCTATTTCAAACCGATCCGCATCCGAATGTTTCGTGAAATTTACCGCGAAATTAAAAAAGCTGCACCGGATGTTTTCGTCTATTTATGCATGGAAAGCTCGGAAGTCTGGGAGAAATCTTTTGGCTGGACGCCGAAGACCAGCGCCGGATTGAAACGAATGATGGATGAACTGGTTTAGAATTTTCATTTTTTTGAAAAAATCACAAAACAGAGTGAATGAATGGGACTTACGTCAATTGTCAACTTTTTCTTTCTTTTGGTAACCATCTTTTATTCCCTGCTCGCCGCAGGTTTTTTAATCACTTTTTTTCTGGAAAAAAATTTTCGTGCCCTGAACCGGGGACTGCTGATTTTTATCCCGACAGGGGCGCTTCTTTTCACGCTGCTGTTCAGTGAATTCCCTTTAAAAAACGACATTCTGGCGACGGTCGACCTGCTTGCTTTTCTTTTTGCGGTCGCCATGTTCGTTCGCACGCCAGCTCCGCTGATGCGCAAAGACGAAAGACAGCAGCAGCGCGTTGACGAAAGAGATGCGCTTTTCCATCGATTTTACTTTCTGCGTCCGGGTATGCCTGAATTCAACGCCTATTATCAGAGCCATCAGGAAAAAAGAAAAACGGACGACGCGATTCGCCGCTTGCCCAATTTGGGCGAATCCGGATCGCGCGGCTATCATCCGATTAATTCTCTTTTTCAAACAGCCACTTTCGACATCATCGGTCGCATCAATCGACCGGCTTATTTCACCCCAGAAAAAAAATCTGATTTTCCCGTTGGGGTCGCTCCTGCCGAAATGACGCAAAGGCTCAAAGGCTACGCCCGCTATCTGGGTGCAGACCTCGTCGGCGTGACTGAGTTGAATCCGGCTTACGTTTACAGCCACAATGCCCGCGGAGAAGGCGACTGGGGCGCGCCGATTGAACTCAATCACAAATACGCCATTGCCATCGCCGTGGAAATGAAATCGGAAATGATCCGCCAGGCGCCGGATGTGGCTGTGAGCACGGAGAGTTCTTTGCGTTACATGGACACGGCAAAAATTGCGTTGATTATGGCTCGATTTATTAGTCTCCTCGGCTACGACGCCCGCGCCCACATCGACGGCAACTATCGCGTGATGTGCATCCCCATTGCCGTTGACGCCGGCCTCGGCGAATTGGGCAGATTGGGATTGCTTGTGACTCCAAAATACGGAGCCAGAATTCGTCTTTCTGTGGTGACAACAGATTTAGCTGTAACTCCTGACAAACCAATCGCGTTTGGCGTGCAGCATTTTTGTGAAATTTGCAAAAAATGCGCGCGGAATTGCCCTTCCGCTTCCATCAGCAATGACGAGAAAATCTGGGTCAAAGGCGTGGAAAAATGGCAGTCTCAGCAAGACACCTGTTATCGATTCTGGCGATTGCAAGGCTCGGACTGCTCGATCTGCATCAACGAATGTCCTTATTCTTATCCTACCACGCCGATGCACAATCTGACGCGCGCGTTGGTAAAGAACAACAATTTCTCCCGTCGCCTGAGCTATTGGGGGGATCGATTATTTTACGGGAGAAGAAACAAATCGTCATTGCCCTTGCCTGACTGGCACAAAAAATAGTGACAATAAAATGATCTCACATTGAGCGCGGGGAACCAGAAAAGTCCCCCTTTGAAGTCGAAGATGCGCTTCTGGCGTAGGGGATTTAGGGGGATGTCCGGTAGCTTGAATGCCAGAAGTATTGTTACTCTGACTAAGCAGTATTACTTACTCAATTTACCAACTTTTCGGAATTGCTCCCTTGACTTCTTTAAAAAATACTCGGTTTTTAGACCAAGCTCAACTATTCTATTTTATCAAAACTCAGCAAATCAATCAAGTCGTTTCGGGTGAACTGTTTGACAAGATTTGCATCGTCGGCGCGAACCAGATCGTTCATTAATTGTTTTTTCTTGCGAATGATGCGGTCGATTTTTTCTTCCAGCGTGCCTTCGGTGATCAGCTTGAACACCTGCACGCCGCGCGTCTGTCCGATGCGATGGACGCGGTCAGTCGCCTGATCTTCCACAGCCGCGTTCCACCAGCGATCGTAATGAATCACCACCGATCCGCCAATCAGATTGATGCCTTTGCCGGCAGCGCGCAGACTACCCACAAAAACTCGGCACTCGGGATCTTTGTTAAAGCAGTCGATCATTTTTTTTCGGTTGACAGTAGCGCCCTTGATGGTGGCAAAACCGATATTTTGTTCCTGCAAATATTGCTCAATCAAGGCGATCATGTTCAGATACTGACTGAACACGACCACTTTGAAGCCGCTGTTCAAACTTTCATCCAACAGCTCGCAGAACAAATCCCATTTCCCCGATTGGTATTTTTGATAATCGAGAGCTTTCTTATCGTCCAATTGAGCCGGGTGATTGCAAATTTGTTTCAAATAATTCAGCACAGCGAAAATGTGAATGTACGGCACCGGCGAGTCGGCTTTCGCCAACTTACTCACCAGAGAGCTCGCTTTCAATTTAATCACTTCTTCGTACATTTTTAATTGATCCCGGCTCAGTTCACATCTTCGCACTTCTTCAATTTTTGGCGGAAGCTCGGAAAGAACCTGTCCTTTGGTGCGGCGCAGCATGAAAGGACGAATCATTTTGTACAGCCGCTCCACCCGCTCTTTGTTGCCACCGCGCTCAATGGGATAGACGTACTGTTTGCGGAAAGAAAAATCTCCTCCGAGATAAGACGGCAGCACGATGTCAAAAAGCGCCTTGAGTTCCGAAAGACTATTCTCGATGGGCGTTCCTGTCAACCCGAGACGCATTTTCGCAGTCAACTGATTGATGGCGGCGTTGGTCAGGCTGGCTTTGTTTTTCGCGATTTGGATTTCGTCAAAAATTGCCACTTCAAGATTAATTTGAGACAATTCTTGCAAATCATTGCGCATGACGCCGTAAGATGTGAGAACGACGTTGTATTTGAATTTTTTCAGCGAATCCAGTTGGCGATTCGAGCCATAGTAGAGAATCAAATTCACTTTCTTTTTCAATTCGCCCAGTTTCTCCTGCCAATGCGGGATCACCGACGTCGGGCAAACGACTAAAAAATTCATCTTTTTCTTCGCCGCTATCATCACGCCGTCCAGCAGCGCCAGGGACTGGTACGTTTTTCCCAATCCCATGTCGTCACACAACAGGCCGGATAATTGATTTTCGTAAATGAACCACAGCCAACGAAATCCGTTGAGCTGATAGGGTCGCAGTTTGTAGCGGCATTTTGACAAATCAGGCACATCAGTGAGCGGCTGAAATTGGCTGAGATTGTCCACGATCGATTTCAGGCCGCGGCGACTTCCAACTTTGCTTCGCAGCGGCAAATGCGCATTGAGCTTAATGAAGCCCATTTTGTTGATTTTCAAATTATTGCCGTTTTTGTCAAAATATACTTCCGCATTATCAGCGCGCTCCTCGAGAAAATGGGTCAGCCATTTGAATTCCTGATTTTTCAAGTCGACCCAGTGATTCTTACTGATAAAATATCGTTTCCCGCTGCGCAACGCCTGATAGAGATCATACAACGAAATCGTGTCCTGGCCCACGCGATATTTCACTGACAAATACAGCCAGTCATCCTTCATCTCATCGACAAAAACATCCACCTGCTTTATCTTCGTCTCGATTTCCTGCTGCCGCAGCGAAGGACTGACTTCGATGAACTTGTCCGCATCGATGAATCTTTTGTACTCGCGAAGGAATTGCACGATTTCTTCATTGGGAAGCACTTTTTCCTGCAATCCGAAATATTCAGCATCAAAATAGTCGATGGTGCGCTTGAAAGGGTAAAATCCTTCGCCGGGCAAAAACAGGAATCTGCCAAACAGTACAATTTCAATTTTCGCTTCTGTGGTGAGATAAATTGGTTCTGCTTTGTCCGGCAACTGCAGCACCGGAATAATTTTCAAATCCGCATCATCCGTGACGCGCAGCGCATAATTCAGAATTGCTTTTGCTGCGTGAATTTTGAGCTCCGCGGCAATAGTTTCGTTTTGCATGAGTTTCTGCAAAATTTGCGGCACTTGATTTTTTTTCATCACAAATTGAAAATCGTTGTCGATGCGAATATTCAACTGTCCCGTTTCCGAGGAAAAATCCACGTGAAAGGGCAAATTGGCGTAATTTAGAAACCAATATTTACTGAAATCAAACCAAAAACTCTCTTCAAATTTTTGCTGCCAGGACATGAATCCGTTTTCGTTCATGCGGATTTCAATGGCAGTTTTTTCCCCCTCGATGATGTCGAGACTTTCCAGCGCCGAGTCATCCGGCAATTCTTCTTCGGAAAATTGTTTAAAAAATTGCCAGCGGTATTTTTGCACTAACCGCCCTGCTTTTTTAAAAAAAATTTTGAACCGAAAAACAAGTTCGCCGTCAGCATCGGCGCCGCTAACGACAAATTCTTTCCCTTTTTTCTCCGTTGCAATAGATAATTTATCCACCCCATAAAATTCAAATCCAATTTTCGCCAGGCTGCACCAGAGACTTTTTTCGTACAGCGCGTAACACGCCCCTTCTCTGACGGAAGACGAATCGCCACAATAAATCAAATGAAGCAGCGCCGTCGTGTGCTGGCAAATGGTGTACTGAAGCCAGGCATTGCACGAGCATTCGGTTTTTAGCGCCGAGCGATCCGTCTGAATCACAACGACAGGCCAATACTGACGCCCGCGGTCGGTAATTTTTGCCGTGTAACTATTCCTCACAAAATCAAAATAGGCATACTGCTCCTCCTGAACGATGCGCTGCGCCGCTTTTGCAATAGCGCTCGGAATTGTATTTTTAATTTTTTGCGGTAACTTTCCCATTCAATAAATTTTCTCCATTCAATCAAACAACGGAATCTGTCCCTCTTCGGCTTCGGCCGCCATTTTCGCCAGCGCTGTCGGCTTGAGCAACCGATACACCGGAAACTCGCCGAATTGCCGTCCCCACTGGCTAATGTAAAGATAGCGGTCGAAAAAATTCCAGAACACCAATCCGCCGTCGCTCGTCGGCTCCAACAAATAAGCGGCTAAATTTGCCAGCGGCTGATTCATGCCCACAAAGTAAGTTCCTTCCGGAAAATCGATTTTACTTTTTCGATACTCGCCGGTTAAAGTTGTCGGCAAATGTCCCTGAAACATTCTTTTGCTGTGCTCGGCTTTTTTAATGTGGAAAGTTTCCGCTTCCAGCGAAACAGGCTGAGTCAGCTTTTCCACAAAAATCCCGTGCTCCGCGAGTTTCGCGGCAATTTCTTTCAAATGAGCCGGGAAAAGATAGCCCTTTGCCATGACTACGGATTTGGTAATTTGAAAATCACCGTAAAACGGAACCGTGTAATCGTGGCGTGTGTCCAGCTTTTTCGCCCGCTGTCTGCCGCGCTGATCTTTGTAAATTTCAAAATCATAGCCGCGAATCAGAATCGGTTTCTCGAATGTCTCTGCCTTAAACTCGGTCCCGAATCTTTTCGACGTGTCCGCTGAAGTGCCGTAGTCCACAGCTTTCGCATCTGTCTCTTCGATCATTCTCACCATCTCTGGGGTATGCTTGTTTGTGTACTCCAAAATCTGCTCCACAAAATGATAGCACGCCTCCACTCTGGTCTTGAAATCAGCGTAGGCATAATTTTCGTCCAAAATGGAAAACCGATTCCGCAGACCCCAGTAATTTGTTCCGTAATAGGGCTGATGATTGAAAGTTCCCCAGCCTTTGGCAGGATCCGTCGCATCGCGGAAGAAGCCGTACGGAATGGACAAAATGCCGTATTCTTTTTCCAGCACCCGAGTGACGTGGGGAAGCAGTTTTTTTCTCAAATAATCGGGCAAAGTCATGTCCCCGTTCGGATTGTGCGCCGTGGCGTAAGTCAGCGGCTCGATGTGATAGGAGCCGTTCGTAGTGTGCAAATCCATCAGCAGCATCGGATCCCATAAATTCAAAATTTTCTCCACCGCTGCCAGATCTTCCGGTGATTCCAATTTGATGTAATCCCGATTCAAATCCAGATGTTGACCATTGTAGCGCACGCCGACGCCGCCGGTGGGACCGTGTTGATTGGTGCGATTGGTTTTGCTGATTTTTTCGTTGCCGTCGGGATTGTAGATGGGCGTGATCAACAACACTTGATTGTCCAGCAAATGATGCAATTTTCCCAGCAAAATTTCCCGCATCAGCATCAGCATTGCCTCTTTGCCCTCCACTTCGCCGGCGTGAATATTGGCCTGAATGTAAATTGCCGGCTTTCCCAGTCGCCGCAGTTCTTTTGGTGAAGCCGGCGCCGGACTGCCCAAAATCACCAAGGGAATTGTCCGACCTTCCGTCGATTCTGTCAAAGGCAACACGCGGATTTCCGTACTCTTTATTTGTAAGTTTTTCAAAAAATCCATCACTTCCGCGTAGCGGGTTGTCTCTGTGTAACTGCTTTTCTCTGCGCGAGTGAGTAGTTCCGTTGCCCAGAGTGAACTTGCCAGCAAGAGAAAAGAGAAAGAAAAAAGGGCTAATTTCCCTACTTTTTTCATAATTCCCGAGCTCCTCATTTGAGATGAAATTAATTCAGAAATCAAAATTATTTCTGATTCAATTCTTTAGCGACTTCCTGAACGCGGCGAAAAACGCGCATCAAATTGCCGCCCCAAATTTTACGAATATCATCTTCGGAATAGCCGCGCCGCACCAGTTCCAGCGTGATGTTGCCCATTTCCGAGACATCGTTGCAATCAGCGAGACCGCCGCCGCCGTCAAAATCAGTGCCGATACCGACGTGATCAACACCTACCAATTCAACAACATGATCGATTTGATCGACGAGGTCTTTGACAGTCGCTAATTTTTCAGGATATTTTTCCCGGATTCCGGAATATTCTTTCCTGACAATTTCCCGCAGAGAATCCGATTTGATTTCATCCCACTTACCGTATTTCTGCCACAATTTTTCCACTGCAGCTTCCCGTTCCGGATTTGGCGTTGGTTTTTTGACATAGGCACTGAGCAGACACATCTGCAGCACACCGCCATTTTCAGACAATTTTTTAATCATGTCGTCGGTTAAATTGCGCGGATTGTCACAAAGAGCGCGCGTATCCGAATGCGAAGCAATCACCGGCGCTTTGGTAATTTTCAGTACATCGTAAAATGACTCGTCGGAAACGTGCGAAATGTCCACCATCATCCCCAGCCGATTCATCTCCGCGACGACTTTCTCGCCGAATTCGCTGAGTCCGTGAAATTCAGGACCATTGGGGTCAGTGGATGAATCGCAAATATCATTGTTTCGCGTATGGCAAAGAGTAATATAGCGGGCGCCCATGTCGTAATATCGCTGCAGATAATTCAGGTCCGTGCCTACAGGATAGCCGTTTTCCATACCGATGTAGCACGCTAATTTCCCCTCTTTTTCCAAGCGATAAGCATCATCGGGATTGAGCGCCAACTCGATAGTATCGCCGTATTTTTCGCACATCTGTTTGATCGCCTGAAAAATACCATCGGCTTTTTCACGTGCTGCCTTGATGCCCTCTGGCGTGCGGGGACCCTGCCCCAGAAAAACAGCAAAAAATTCTGCGTCGAGACCGCCCTGTTTCATCCTTGGCAAATCAATTTTTCCGCTTTCGCGATCTTTGGGATCATGATAAACGCCGACATCCCAGCCGCCGCGCACAAGACGCATGGGCGTGTCGCAATGCGTATCAATGGTAAGAACCGATTTGTGAATTTGTGCCGCTTTTTCGCGCAAAGCTTCGTCGTCGCTGGGCTTTGCCGCAACCAGAAAAAGAAAAAGGAGAGAGAGAGCACAAAAGAGAACAAAGTGTTTCATGGCGACCTCGTTTGTTTGATGGAAGTTGATTGAATTTAGAAGAGTTTTTAAATCAACAAAAAATAAATATAAGATATTTTTTTTTGAATTGCAATAATTATATCGAAATAGTTGAGTGCGAATTCTTTGACAATTCTCTCTCCAATTAATTTCTCCATAAAATTTCTTGGGCCAGAAAACCCCCTCCCCCAAAATGCAAAAAGTGCCCTTTCTTTGAGCGGATTTTCCAAATGCAAGAAAAAAATTTTTTTATTAAAAATTAGTCCACTGATTTGCCGGCAAAATTTCAGCAACAAGAAAAACAAAACAAACCATAACCTTTTAATAATCAGGTATAAACAAGAAAATATTAAATTGCTGTTTGAATTCCATTTTTGTAATAAAACCCTTGACAAATGAAGTTAAAATTTGTATATTAAAATAACAAATTGTGAGAAATTATTTATTTTAACAAAAAATTGCTATAAACATAGCGGCAAACCATCACAGAATTTGAGGAAAAGTAAAGTAACGAGCATGATAAGGGGGAAAACCGTAGCTTTGATTCGTGGAATTCCACAGAGGTAACGCACCGCCACGGGCAATTTAAATTTCCCACCTCCTTTGCTCATCTGTGTGATTTCATAACCAACAAGTGGGAGGTATTACAATGGAAGGCACCTTTAAACGTTCATCTCTGAGTTGCATTAGCTTCCGGGTTCTTCTGTCATTACTGATTGCCACTTTTGTTTTAGGCAGCAACAAGCTTTTTTCCGATCAGCAGGAAAGCTTCAAAATTTACGTCGTAGGTGGAGATCGTTCATTTTCCGGACAGAAATTGCAAGCCGCAGGACATGAAGTCACATGGGAGGTCGATGCGCTCCAAATCAAATTGGCTGACCTAAGCCAATTTGATCAAGTGTGGTTTGTAGATATTTTTGCTGTGCCCGATGCCACCGGTCGGGCAAATTTGATCAATTTTATCAAGTCAGGGGGGAAGCTATTCTTTGTGGGGGACTCTTACAAGGAAGCTCGCGCTCCTTTGTTCAATTGGCGCGATAGCTTATTTAACGAATTAGGCGCCGGAGGCGTGAAGCAATCCGCCGATGTAAACCCATCTCAGACAATTTACTACACCAATCCCTTTCACGTGACCAGCTACACGCCCAACACAGTTCACTACATTGAACACGGCGAAGGCAGAAACGGCAGCTTCGAAAATATCGGCAACGGCACTGTGATCGTCGGCGCCGGATTGGACGCGACGGGCACACCGATCGCCATCGCTTTCAATTACGGCGATTTGGAAGAAGCGCCTCATTCGCGCGCAATCATTTATTTGAACAGCAACATGTACACCAACTGGGACTTGTACGTGGCGAATTTAGCAAAATTTTTGGGATCAAAGGACAAAACAATTTTGCAGGCTCGCTACACCAGCGCGCTTCCCGGCAGCCAGGGACATTTGAAAATCGCGTTGCACAATTCGCGTAACGTCTCCGGATTGCAATTCCGACTGACTGATATACCAGATGCGATCACGCCATTGCAAATCAATTCCACCGACCGATCTCTGTATTTTTCCACATCATGGGAAGATAACCATGACGGTTCGGTTTCCATTGTTATTTCAAGTCAGCAAGGCGCTTCAATTTTACCAGGAACGGGCTCCATTGCCGATCTCCTCTATCAAGTGAACGACGGCGTAAAAATGGGCGATAGCTGCGACATTGACCTGTCCGATGTATTGATTTCTGATGAGCTCAATGAGTCTCTATTGACAACTCTGCTAAACGGAAAATTTTACTGCGAAGTCCTTAAGGGCGACGTGATCATGGATGGCGTTATCAATGTCGTGGACCTTGTACGAATCATTGACATTATTTTAGGCCGACCGCCCGAGCCGACACAGACTGAGCTGGATGCTGCGGATTACAACAGTGACGGCGATGTTAACATTTTGGATGTGGTAGCGATTATAAACAACATTCTGGGCCGCGAGCCAGCGGGATTGCTGAAAACAGGCAACCTGAATTTGAATTTTCAATCCAATGAAGCGATATCAGGTAAAATGACTGGCGTCATCCCATTCTTCCTCACAAAAAAAACGCCAATCTCCGGCGCACAGATTCAGTTGCGATTTGATTCAAAAGCTGTTAAATTAGGCAATCCGACGCTGACAAATCGCGCGGACGGCATGACGCTCGTTACTTCGCGGAGCCAAGACAGACTTTCGATTCTCATTTTCGGAATGGACGGAAAATTGATCGCGCCGGACGACGAACCTGTTTTCAAATTGCCGGTGGTGGTCAAATCCAGGCAGTTCGACAAGAGCGCTTTTAATATTGAAAAAATGATTCTCGCCGACGGCAACGTAGCTCCTGTTGAAGTTGCTCTGGCGCAAGCAACTGATTTTAATTTACAAATGTTGCCAACCGCCTATCGCCTGGAGCAAAATTATCCTAATCCATTTAACATGGAAACGGAAATTCAATATCAGCTTCCCGAACAAACCGCAGCCAAGCTGACCATATTCAATGTTCTGGGCAGGAAGGTTGTGACCTTAGTTGACAAGGAACAAAAAGCCGGAGTCCATCGTATTTACTGGGATGGTCACGATGCCAACGGACAAATTGTTGGAACAGGTATCTATTTTTACCGGCTGCAAACGCCGACATTTACCCGAGCACGCAAAATGACGATTCTAAAATAGCGGGCAAATAAAAAAATAGATTTTGCTGCAGTAAAAAATTGATTTGACAGATTCTTTGACAAATAAATTAGTTTAGAGTTCCAGAGTTACGTTTCGAGTATGTTGTTAGTTAAATTTTTACAGGATGTCGCAGTCTCGAACGAAATTGTCAAATGTCTAAACACCAAAACAACTCGGAACTATGAACTCGAGACTATGAACAAAAACAACCGACACATTTCAAATTTTCGACAATTGGGGTGGGCAATCAGTTTGAAAATCACTAATTGAGTCGAGAGGGGTCTATGAAAGCGAAAATATTTTCTACTATTCTGATCTTTATCTGCTTGAGTCTTACTTCTGCGAGACCTCAAAGCGATACGCTTCAGGTGGTCGATACTGCGGGGGATATCGGCAGCGTTGAAAATACTGTGCCTGTCGTTTTGATCAACAATCAGGTCGTTCGAGGGCTGCAGCTAAAATTGTACTTTAATACCAACCTTGAATATAGCCGTGTGGAAAATACACCGCGAACAACCGGGTTCACCGTGTATCCGGAGATCGATAATTTAAATGGCATTTTGCAATTAGTATTAGTTTCTCTGGACACAAATCGCATTTTCCCGGGCACAGGCGAAATATTGAACGTCAAATTCAATGTTAAACCCAATGCGGTGCCTGGCAATTATCCTTTGAATCTCGCCGACATCGTGGCATCAAATTCTTTCTACGAATCCATTCCCATGTATGGCGTAAACGGTCTTTTTACTGTCGAGGGCGGTGTGATTCCGGTGGAACTTGCTTCTTTTAAGGCTGAATACAATCGCAGCAATCACGCTGTAAAATTGCAATGGACAACGCTCTCCGAAAAGGATAATTATGGCTTTGAAGTACAGCGCGACGCTGGGAATAATGATTTCGAAAAAATTGGTTTCGTCTCCGGACTTGGCAGTTACAATACGCCACAAACTTATTCTTTTGTCGATGACGACGTCGCTCTTGAATCTTACCGCTATCGGTTGAAACAGATCGATCTCACGGGTTCGTTTCAATTTTCGCCAGTGGTCACTGTCAAAATTGACGCGCCGCAGACTTTTTCTCTGGCACAAAATTACCCGAACCCGTTCTCTCTGGCGCAAAACGGAGCAAAAACGGTCATTCGTTTTGAGTTGCCAACCGCGGCAAACGTCGAGATCAAAATTTTTGACATTTTGGGCAGAGAAGTCCGCCGCCTCGTCTCGGGAAAACAAACTGCCGGCGTACACCGCATCCATTGGGACGGCACGGACGGTTACGGCAACCCGGTCAGCGCTGGAATTTATTTTTATCAAATGGAAACGGCGAAATTCAACGATATAAAAAAACTGTTAATTCTGGAATAATTTTAACAATAGATTCACCGCTTTCAGCGCAAAAAAAAACAGTTCTCAATCCTTCACTTCAGGGAAAATTTTTCCTTGACTTTGAATAAAATAAGTCGTATTATTGGCACAATAATTTTGACCCTTTTAAGCTTATCCCGTGAGGTAGGAAAAGGGAAACTCGTCAACTTAAGAGCCTTCCTGCGTCCAGGTGAAGGCTTTTTTTGTGCCCGGAAATTAAAAAGAAAGCGATCCGACAATGACAAGAAAAGTGAAAGCAAAAATCATCGACGAAAAAGGGTTGAAGCGCACCATCACGCGTCTTGCGCATGAAATTCTGGAAAGAAATCGCGGAACTGAAAAATTAGCGATCGTTGGCATTCGCACGCGAGGAGCTTATCTCGCTCAACGAGTCATCAAGGAAATCAAAAACATCGAGGGCATTTCCCTGCCGTTGGGCGCTCTGGACATCACTCTCTACCGGGATGATTTCCGGCAGCGATTGAAACAACCGGTGGTTCAGCAGAGCGACATTCCTTTTGACATCGACGAAAAAAATATTGTGCTCATCGACGATGTGCTCTACACGGGCAGAACCACGCGCGCTGCGTTGGAAGCGCTGATGTCTTTCGGCAGACCCGAGCGCATTCAGTTGGCGGTACTGGTTGACCGCGGGCATCGACAACTGCCGATTAAGCCGGACTATGTCGGGAAAAACATTCCCACTTCCATCGGCGAAGAAATTCAGGTAAAAATGAAGGAGGTCGACGATGAAGATTGTGTGCTGCTGGTCGAAAGTCCTGATGAGAGCGAAACTCCCGACGCGTAAAAATGAATCATTTTTTGACTAAAACAGACAAAGAAAGGCTGAACATTTCAACATGTCATTTAAAAGAAAACATTTGTTAGGGTTGGAAGATGTCTCGGCAGAAGAAATCACGCACATCCTGAACACCGCTGAGACGTTCAAAGAGGTATTGGCGCGACCAATCCCCAAAGTGCCCACGCTCCGCGGAAAAACCATCGTCAACTTATTTTATGAAGCATCCACGCGCACCCGTTTTTCATTTGAATTGGCTGAAAAAAGGTTGTCCGCCGATACGTTAAATTTTTCGACTTCCACCTCGTCCGTGAAAAAAGGCGAGTCTCTGCGCGACACCGCACAAAACATTGAAGCGATGAAAGTCGATATGGTTGTGATTCGCCACTCTGCGCCAGGTGCGCCCCACTATTTGACTCAATGCATTAAAGGTTCAGTCATCAACGCCGGCGACGGCTGCCATGAACATCCGACTCAAGCATTGTTAGACATGTTGACGATTCGCGACAAATACAAATATCTCAAAGGGTTACGCGTGGCAATCATCGGCGATATTTTACATTCACGTGTCGCCCGTTCCAACATCTACGGTCTGACTACCATGGGCGCGGAAGTAGCGCTCTGCGCGCCGCAAACGATGATCCCTTACGAAGCGGAAAAATGGAATGTGCGCATTTTCAACGATGTCGATGAAGCTATTGCTTTCGCCGACATTGTGATGGCGTTGCGCATTCAAATGGAGCGGCAGACGCAGAACTTTTTTCCCACGCTGCGCGAATATCACAATTATTTCGGAATCACCAAAGAAAGATTGGATCGAGCGAATAAAAAAATTACCATCATGCACCCGGGTCCGATTAACCGCGGCATTGAACTGGACAGCGATCTCGCCGATGATGATCGTTATTCCGTGATCTTAAATCAGGTGACTAACGGCGTCGCTATTCGCATGGCGGTTTTGTATTTGCTAGGCGGCGAATTGCAAGAGTGAGTTTGGCAATCGATGTTTGGTCACTAATATCTGTCAAAGTCGTCTGAATTTAAAGCGTCAGATTTTTAGAGCAGACAGAATAAAATCCCGGCGGATTAAGGCATCGCTTTTTGATTGCGGCTGAGCAGTGATTGGACAAAGGACATTGGGTTACGTTTCCCGTAGCTTTTTGAAAAATATTCTTAAAAAAATCAGGTGAAATTAAAAATGAAAAAGAAATTGCAAAAAAGCCATGTCATCGGCAATGAAATGTCGGGGAGCAAATTTCAAAAGGCTGAAAAAATTTTATTGAAAAATGTGACGATTATTGATGACGGCTACAATGAGCAAAAACAATGGGATATTTTCATCATCGACGGCAAAATCAATGCCATCAACCCGACCTCGGAAAAGACGGATTTCAATGGCGCTGTGCTGGATTTGTCCGGGAAATTAGCGCTGCCCGGGTTGCTGGACATGCACGTGCATTTTCGCGAACCGGGCAGGGAAGACGAAGAAACTCTGAAGTCCGGCGCCCATTCCGCAATGGCAGGCGGCTTTACTGCGGCATGCACCATGCCCAACACAAATCCGGCGACGGACAATCGCGAAGTGATTGAATTCATCCTCGACGAGATGAAAAATCATCTTTTTTCGATTTATCCCATCGCAGCCATTACCAAAGATCAGCAGGGTGAAAAATTAGCGGAAATGGCGGAATTAGTGGATGCCGGCGCCGTCGCTTTTTCCGATGACGGCAAATCTGTAGCGAACAGTTTACTACTGCGGCGCGCACTGGAATATTCGAAAATGTTTAATGTTCCGATTATCGAGCACTGCGAAGACGCTCATCTTGTCGGCAGCGGCGACATGCACGAGGGATTTGTTTCATCGAATCTGGGACTCGCCGGAATGCCGGCAATCGCTGAAGACGTCATCGTCGCGAGAAATCTGATGTTGGCAGAATACACCGGCGGCAAAATTCACATCGCACATATTTCCACCAAAGGCGCCGTGGATTTAGTGCGTCAGGCAAAAGACAAAGGTATCGACGTCACGGCCGAAGCGACACCGCACCATTTTTCTCTGACCGACGAGGCTGTTCGCTCGTTTGATTCCAATTTCAAAATGAATCCACCGCTGCGCAGCGAAGAGCACGTCGCGGCAATCATCGAAGGTCTGAAAGACGGAACCATCGACGCCATTGTTACCGACCACGCGCCGCATTCCATTGAAGAAAAAGACGCTGAATTTTCTGCGGCGCCGTTCGGCATCATTGGGCTGGAAACTGCGCTGGGTCTGGTTGCTAAGCAATTAGTCAAGCCAGGAATTTTGTCATGGCAGGACATCGTTCAAAAAATGTGCAAGAATCCGTATCGCATTTTGGGACTGGAAGCTCCACAAATCAAAGCGGGCGAAATTGCCAATTTGACCATCATCGACCCGGCTGGTGAATGGGAAGTCGACAAATTTAACATGAAATCACGCTCACGGAACACGCCTTTTCACGGCTGGAAACTGCCGGTGCGTGCTTTTGCAGTGTTGAACAATGGCTATTTTTATCTTGCTGAAAAATAGAATATTTTCAAAATTCCAAATTTTGGAAGGAACCCGACCATGGCAGATTACCCTGTTTCCGCTTGCTGCGAGGAAATGTCCCCCTTTATCGTAATGGATATTCTGGAGAGAGCGCAAAAACTGGCAAGCGAGGGAAGATCGATCATTCATCTGGAAATAGGCGAGCCTGATTTTGACACGCCGGAAAAAATAGTGAGTGCTGCAAAAGAAGCGCTGGACAAAGGCGATACGCACTACACGCACAGCCTGGGAACGGTCGCTCTGCGCGAAGCCATTTGCCAACATTACAAAAAAAATTACAACGTTCAGATTTCTCCCGAACAAGTCATTGTCACTTCAGGCACTTCCCCGGCGTTGCTATTAGCGCTGTCAGTGCTGACCGATCCCGGCGACAACATTATCCTCTCAAATCCGGGCTATGCCTGCTACAAAAATTTTCTCACTTATCTGCGCACAAAGTTAAACTTCGTCAACGTTTACGAGGAAGACGGTTTCCAGTACCGCCCGGAAAAAATCCGCAAGCAAATCAATAACCGAACGCGAGCCATTCTAATCAACTCTCCCAGCAATCCCACCGGCAATCTTTTGGCGGATGAAAAAATGGAAGAAATCGCCTCGCTGGAGCCGGTCATCATTTCCGATGAAATTTATCATGGGCTGACCTACGGCGCGCGAGCGCGATCAATTTTAGAATTCACTTCCCGGGCAATCGTGTTGAACGGATTTTCAAAATTATTCGCCATGACTGGCTGGCGTTTGGGCTACCTGATTCTACCGCCGGAATTGGTGCGCCCCGTGCAAAAAATGCAGCAGAATTTGTTCATTTGCGCTAACTCATTTGTGCAGAGCGCCGGAGTTGTTGCCCTGGTCGAACATCATCCGGAGATTGGCCGTACAGTTAAAATTTACGATGAACGGCGGCAATTTATGATTCGGCGGCTACGCGAGATCGGTTTCGGCATCACAATCGAGCCCCGCGGCGCTTTTTATGTATTTGCCAATGCCGGGAAATTTCGTCAGGATTCTTACGAGTTTGCTTTTGAGTTATTGGAAAAAACCGGTGTCGCGGTGACGCCGGGCATTGACTTTGGCAGCAACGGCGAAGGTTATCTGCGTTTTTCCTATGCCAATTCTCTGAAAAACATTTCTGTTGCCATGGACAGATTGGAAAAATATCTGGCTTAACATTGAAAAAAATAGGCGCTCAAAATTACCCTCGGAACAAATTTTTTTCATTTTTTTCATTTTTTACTTGACTTATTGAAATAAAATTGTTAATTTTTTTTCATGTTTATGGAAGCGCTTTAAAATTAGCAACACTGCATTAATAATTCAAGGAATAAATTATAGAACTATGTTCTCAATGATGATCAAAATTTCGATGCCGATCAATTACGACACAAAGCGATGGCATTTACAGCTACGTAATGTGTTTGCGTGGAATATTCTTTTGCACATAATTTATGGCTATCTCATATCGAAAATATTCACGCCTAAAATGCGAATGTAATCTAAATGTAACATTCGCATTTTATATTTTACGGCTATTCCAAAGGGGTGATTTTAAAATAAATTTAAAAATGGGAAAGGAGGCGATAACTTCACAAACTAAATTTTTACAGTTCAGCAAATTGAATCGAAATATTTACCCTAATTCCCTTTATTAACCTATCAGGAGGACGCTTTATGAAAAAACTACTCATTCTTGCGCTTGTGCTCATGCTTCCTTTGGCTTTGTTTGCACAACGAGGAACAATTACCGGTAAAGTCACTGACGCAAATACCGGCGATGCACTCGTGGGGGCAAATGTCGTCATTAAAGGCACAACGATCGGGAGCGCTGCCGGAATTGACGGCGCCTACAAGATCACCAAAGTGCCTGCCGGAACTTATACGCTACGCGCATCTTTCATCGGCTACAAAATGGCTGAAAAACAGGTGCAGGTAACTTCCGGCCAGGTTGTCGAGGTCAACTTTCAGCTCGGGGAAGATGTCATTTTCGGACAGGCGATCAGCATCGTTGCCGACCGCGCGAAAGAGCGCGAAACGCCGGTTGCTTTTACCGACATCCGTAAAGTGGACATGGTTCAGCGCCTGGGCTCTCAGGATATTCCAATGATCCTGAACACGACTCCCAGCGTGTACGCCACCATGCAGGGCGGCGGCGCCGGCGACGCCAGAATCAATGTGCGCGGTTTCAACCAGAGAAATGTCGCCATTATGATCAACGGCGTTCCGGTCAATGACATGGAAAATGGCTGGGTGTACTGGTCTAACTGGGACGGTATAGCTGACGCGACTTCCTCCATTCAGATCCAGCGCGGTTTGAGCGCCGTTAATTTGGCGACACCATCGATTGGTGGAACCATGAATATTATTACCGATCCCACCAGCATGGAAAAAGGCATTACTTTCCGTCAGGAAGTGGGAACTGCTGGATTTTTGAAAACTACGTTGACGGCAAACAGCGGCCTGGTTGCCGATAAATTTGCTTTCAATGGATTAGTAGTCCGCAAAACCGGCGACGGCTTCATTGACAAAACCTGGACAGATGCCTGGGCATACTACTTTGGCGCCAGTTGGAACGTAAACGCCAATAACCGTTTGGAATTATACGCCCTCGGCGCACCTCAGCGTCATGGTCAGAATTTGTATAAACAAAATATTGCCGTTTATAGCCATGATTTTGCCAAAAACCTGAGCGACTACGATCAAGCTGCTTTTGATAAATTCCAGGAAAAAGGCAGAGAGTTCAATCAGAACTGGGCTCCGGTCAGTTCATCTTACAAAGGCAAACAGGCGTGGAATGAAAAAACAGGCGATCGCTACAATCCCAATTTCATCAATGAGCGAGAAAATTTCTTCCACAAACCGCAAGTAAACTTGAACTGGTTCAGCAAATTTAATGACCAGATGAGCCTGTACACGGTTCTGTATTATTCCGGCGGACACGGTGGCGGCACAGGAACCTATGGCAACGTTTACACCAAAGATGCTAACGGCAAATTGGGCGATGATGACTATAAATTTTACTATGGTCCTTCTCCCTGGGTCCGTGATTGGGACGCAACAATTGCCATGAATTCCGGTCCTGCCGGAGATTACTATGTTGATAAAAAGAAATTGACCAAAGAAGACGGTCAGTCTTTAGGCATTTTGCGCAATAGCCGCAATAACCAGTGGACTATCGGCGCCATCTCCAAATTGAATTACAAATTCAGCGACAATTTGAAGAGCACCTTTGGCGTTGACTGGAGAACAGCGGAAATCGAGCATTATCGTGAAGTCCGCGATTTACTTGGCGGCGAATTTTACATTAAGAAAAATGATGCGTTTCATCCCGATCAAAAAGTCGGATTGGGTGAGAAAATCGCCTATAACTTCACCAATACCGTTGATTGGTTCGGTTTCTTTGGCCAGGCGGAATACAGCTCCGCACGCGTAACCGCTTACGGCATGGCCGGCTACTCCACCATTAAATACACCCACACCAACCATTTCAAAAAAGAAGAAGGCACGAATAATGAGCTTTATCTGAAATCCGACCAGATTGGCGGCTATCAGGTAAAAGGTGGCGCCAGCTACCGCGTCACTTCCGCTTTGGACGTGTACGGAAACCTCGGCTATGTCTCCAAAGTGCCGATTTTCGACCAAGTGATTGATGATTACACTTCCACAGTCGCCACAGATCCGAAAAATGAAAAATTCATCTCTGGCGAACTTGGCGTAAACTGGGCCGGGTTGGACAATACATTGACCGCCAAAATGAATCTTTATTACACAACATGGAAAGATCGCTCCGTCACCAGAGGCGTGCGCGACCTGGATGGCAACGAAGCGATTCTGTTCATTTCCGGATTGAATGCCCTACATCAGGGTATTGAATTCGAATCTGCTTACCAGCCCATGGAAATGTTCCGCCTGGATTTGGCAGCCAGTATTGGTAACTGGAAATATCTGGATGACGTTGATGTATTGTACAAAGATTACAGTAATCCAGACAATCCTGACAAAAGATATCAACTCTACATCAAAGACTTGAAAGTCGGCGATGCTCCGCAGACACAGTTTGCTCTCGCGGGCTCTGTTTACCCGATGCCTGGTCTGACCGGACAGCTTGTCTTCCGTTATTACCAGAATCATTTTGCGGATTTCGATCCGACCAACAGAACCGATAAGAACGACAGGACTCAGAGTTGGGAAGTTCCGTCAGCTTATGTGATGGATTTCCATGCAGCTTATGATTTGCCGTTTAGCTTTAGCGGTATCAAATTCCAGTTGTTCGCTCATGTATTCAATATTCTGGATCAAGAATACATCCAGGACGCTGTTGACAACAGCCGTTACAATGCCTGGAGCGGAGACGACGACAAACATGATTCCGACAGCGCAGAAGTTTTCTTCGGTCTGCCGAGAACATTTAATATCGGACTGGCGTTGCGCTATTAGTTAAATGCTTGTTTTAGGCTGAATTAAAAAGCCCTCCTTAAATTTCAGGGAGGGCTTTTCTATTACCAGGAGAACACTGAACATGAAGCTCAAGCATCATTTTTTCGGGGCAAAATTCGTCTGGATTTTGTTCTTTATTTTTCTCAGTACTTTACCCGCGCTGCCAGTTCAAAATACTTTACAAAAACCCTATCTCATCCTTATTTCTTTTGACGGTTTCCGTTGGGATTACGTTCAAAGAAAAATTACACCAAACCTAAATTTTATGGCTAAAAATGGCGTCGCTGCTCTTTCGCTGGAGCCGGTTTTCCCCTCCAAGACTTTTCCCAATCACCTGTCCATCGTCACCGGCATGTATCCGACGCATCACGGCATCATTCGCAATGATTTTCTCGATCCGTTTTCCCGACAACGCTACAAAGTCGGTGACACTAAATCTGTGCGAAACGCCTACTGGTATCAGGGAGAAGCTTTTTGGGAGACGGCAGAGAGACAGGGAATCATCAGCGCCAGCTATTTCTGGCCCGGCTCCGAACTCACGCTCGAATATCGGCGCCCTACTTTTTTTGAATTTTACGATGGAAAGCGCAGCTACGAAGAAAGAGTCAACGGAGTCATTCGCTGGCTGCAATTGCCCGAAAAGCAGAGGCCGCATTTCATCACGCTCTATTTCGAAGCCACAGACAACCAAGGCCATCGCCATGGGCCTGATTCACCGGAAGTGAATGAAGCCATTCAAAAATTAGACAAAACACTGGGGCTGCTGTTTGAAAGATTGAAAGAAATTGATTTATTTGATAAAACAAACATCATCGTCGTGTCCGACCACGGCATGACTGCCACTCCCGGCGACCAGATTATCAACGTCAACAATCTGGTCAAAAATTGTAAATTTAAATCGCAGGGTACAGGACCGCTGATGATGATCGATGCTGACGATGAAAATA
This sequence comes from Calditrichota bacterium, assembly GCA_013152715.1. NCBI lineage: Bacteria > Pseudomonadati > Calditrichota > Calditrichota bacterium. The sequence continues at coordinate 1,275 of JAADFU010000089.1, read as the reverse complement.
TCAATCAAATCTACGATCAGCTCGCTTCGCAGGAAAATCATTTCCAGGTCTTCCGCCGCGAGCAAATGCCGGAGTATTTCCACTTTTCCCGTCATCCGTTTATTTCGCCGATCATTTTAGTCGCGGAACCCGGCTGGACACTGGTCAATCGAACGCTGGAAAAAATCGGCTACCGACTTTTGTCCAAAGGAAATCACGGCTACGATAATCATTTTTTGGACATGCACGGCATTTTTTTCGCCATGGGGCCGGCGTTCAAAAAAAATTATCGCACCGGGACTTTGCGCAACATCGACATTTATCCGCTGCTGTGCAAAATTTTCAATATTTTTCCGCGGGAAAATATTGACGGAAAATTGGAGAGAATTGAGTTTATTTTGAAATAAAAAAATCACTGAATGACTGATCAGCCAATTGGAGAGATGCAAAAATGAAGCTCGCCGCCAGACTTTCTGTCATGCTGCCATTTTTAATTCTTTTTTCAAGTAAATTGTACTCCCAGGATTCATCTGCCGTCATCGCTCAAATTCGCCAGTTCGAAAAAACAGTTGGCGGACGGATTGGCGTCATGGCGAAAAATCTGGACACGGGCGAACAAATCGGCTATCGCGCGTCCGAAAAATTTCCCACTGCGAGTGTGATCAAATTGCCGGTGATGGTGGAGTATTTTTTTCAGGTGAAAGAAGGAAAAGTCTCGCCAACGCAGGAAATCGAACTTTCCGATGCGAATAAATGGGGCGGTTCCGGTTTGTTCCAATTTTTCAATGGCATGTCGCAACAAAAATTGACCGATGCGGTTTTGCTGATGATCACCATCAGCGACAACACGGCAACGAACATGGTCATTGATGCCCTCGGCAGAACTCATGCTGAAAAATTAGCGGCAGTCAACGACCGCATGGTCGCGTTGGGTCTGAAAAACACCCGTTTGCTGAACAAATTGATGTCATGGGAAACGAAAACAAATTCGCCGGAATCCATTCGCTACGGCGTCGGTGTTTCCACGCCGGGAGATATGAATCTGCTCTGCGAGAAAATTTTCAGACGGGAAATTGTTGATTCCGCCGCCTGTGACGCAATGATTGATTTAATGAAAAAGCAATTTTACAATGACAAAATCCCAAGATTTTTACCTAAAGAGGAGGCGCAAATTCGCGTCGCCCACAAAACCGGCAGCGTTACCGGCGTTTCCAATGACGTGGGACTTATTTTGTCACCGCGGGCAAATATTTCTTTGGCCATTTTCATCGAAGAAGCGCGCGATCGCCGGGGCGG
>JAADFU010000088.1 GCA_013152715.1 Calditrichota bacterium | reverse complement strand
GTTCATGCGCGATTAGTTTAATCCATCTCTTTTTTAGCCACTGATTGACACGGATCTGCACGGATTTTATGGGTTTTAGTTTTGAATTATCGTTAACAAGAAAATACTGCCGTGTATTAATCAGCAAAGAAATATCTGTGAAAATCAGTGTCAATCCGTGGCAAATTTTTAAACAAGTCCGGCAGAGAATGTTCTCGCGAAATTTTTCGGGAAACATCCGCCGCGAGCAAAAAAAGGCTTGATTATTTGATTCGATTTTATTATATTTATTGATTTTAAAATCAGGAAAGAATTAGTAAATCGTATGAAAGAAAAACAGGAGACCAAACGTGAAGACGATTACACCAAAAGCCCAGGACATCGAGCGCAAGTGGTACGTGGTCGATGCCAGAAATCAGGTTTTGGGGCGTCTTGCCACGCGGGTCGCGCACATTTTGAAAGGGAAGCATAAAGCTATTTATACCCCGCATCTCGATGTTGGCGATCATGTCATCATCATCAATGCGAACAAAGTGCGCGTGACAGGCCGCAAGGCGCAACAGAAACATTACAAACGCTATTCCGGTTATCCCGGCGGTTTGAAAGAGATCGTTTACGAGGATATGATGGCGAAACACCCGGAACGAATTTTGGAACACGCCATTAAAGGCATGTTGCCCAAAAATCGTCTGGGGAGAAAAATGTACAAGAAGCTGAAAGTTTATGCCGGTGATCAACATCCGCACACGGCGCAGACCCCGGAAGAGTTGCAGTTAAGTTAGTTTTATTAATTCATTTTTTAATCAAAATTTGAACGGTTAAAAAAAGAGGGATTTTATGAAAGGAACCGAGTATTACGCAACAGGCCGACGGAAAGAGTCGGTAGCTCGCGTTCGAATTCGTCCCGGCAGCGGCAATGTTGTTGTCAACGGCAAACCACTGTTGGACCATTTCAAACGTGAGACATTGAAAATGATCATCGAGCAGCCTCTGGAACGCACGGAAACCATGGGCAAAATCGATATCGTTGCCTCTATTGAAGGCGGCGGACTCACCGGCCAAGCTGGCGCTTTGCGATTGGGAATTTCGCGTGCATTATTGCAGTACGATGCGGATTTGCGTCCCATTTTGAAAGCCGCCGGTTTTTTGACCCGCGATCCGCGCGAAAAAGAGCGCAAGAAATACGGTCTGGCCGGAGCCAGAAAACGCTACCAGTTCTCGAAACGTTAATTTTGTGGAAAACTCACACTTCTTTTTGCGCGTCCAGGGTGCCGGAGAAAAAAGGCTCCGGTTGGCGCGGCAACAAGAGGAGTGGCGGACTAACCCAAAAAACAGAGGAGTAACAGAATGAATGTAACATTGCAGGATTTGTTGATGGCGGGCACGCATTTCGGACATCTGACGCGGCGTTGGAATCCGAAGATGAAGCCTTACATCTTTATGGAAAAAAATGGCATTTATATCATTGACATCAAGAAAACATTGGCGATGCTGAAGGCCGCTTGCGACGAAGTCGCGCGCGTCGTCAAAGCAGGCGATAGCGTGTTATTTGTCGGCACAAAAAAGCAAGCTAAAGAGATCATTAAAATCGAAGCGCAGCGCTGCGGTCAATTTTTTGTGAACCACCGCTGGCTGGGCGGAACTTTGACAAATTTTGTCACTGTGAAAAAAAGCGTTAAATATCTGAAAAATATTGAAAAAATGGCCACTGACGGTTCTTATGATAAATTGGTCAAAAAAGAGATTTTACGCATTGAACGGGAAAAGGAAAAGCTGGATCGCGTTTTAGGCGGTATCAAAGATATGAACACGTTGCCGGGCGCCTTGTTTGTCGTTGACGTCAAAAAGGAAGCCATCGCTGTACGCGAAGCAAATCGGCTGAACATCCCCGTAATCGGCATCGTGGACACCAATTCGGACCCGGACAATATCGATTTTCCCATCCCCGGCAATGACGATGCGTTCAAATCCATCAATATCATCACCCGTACAATCGCAGAAGCGATTATTGAGGCGAAACAGACTCAGAAGATGGAAGAAGTTGAAGAAGCGGGGATTGAAGAAAAAAAGGAAGTCGAACAGGAACAGGAAAGCAATGAATAATTTTTATATAGAGAGGAGTCAGAAATGGCAGTAACTGCAGATGATGTAAAAAAATTGAGACAGATGACAGGCGCCGGAATTATGGATTGCAAAAATGCATTGAAAGAAACGGACGGCGATGTAGAAAAAGCAGTGGAGTTGTTGCGCAAAAAAGGAATCGCAAAAGCAGATAAAAAAGCAGGTCGCGAGACTAAAGAAGGACTTATTGACGCTTACATACATCCGGGAAGCAAATTAGGCGTCCTGGTCGAAATTAATTGTGAAACGGATTTTGTCGCCAAGACGGATGATTTCAAAACATTTGTTCGGGATATCGCCATGCAAATCGCAGCCGCGAATCCGATGGTGGTTAAGCGTGAGGAATTGCCGCAGGATGTGATTGATCGGGAAATGGCCATTTACAAAACTCAGGCCGAAAACGAAAAGAAACCGGCGCACATCGCTGAGAAGATTGCAACGGGACGCATGGAAAAGTTTTATCAGGAAGTCGTGCTCCTGGAGCAGAGTTTTGTGAAAGATTCCGACAAGACTATTGAACAATTGCTCAAAGAGACAATCGGCAAAATTGGCGAAAACATCTCCATTCGACGATTTTCCAGATTTCAGTTGGGCGAATAAATCGGAGAATTGAATAGATGCCGCAGCCAATATATAAACGAATACTGCTGAAATTGAGCGGCGAAGCGCTGGTGGGTCGACAGGGTCTGGGAATTGACCCTCAGGTCGTTCGCGAGGTCGCTCTTGCGTTGAAAGAAGTAAAAGAGTTAGGTGTGGAAATAGGCGTTGTGATTGGCGGCGGAAATATTTTCCGCGGGCTTTCCGCCAGCGCGCGCGGCATGGATCGCGTTTCTGCGGATTACATGGGAATGTTGGCAACGGTCATCAATGCGCTGGCTCTGGAAGATTATCTGGAGCGCAACGAAGTCTGCACGCGGGTGTTGACGGCGATTAAAATGGAACAGTTAGCTGAACCTTTCATTCGTCGCCGAGCGATTAGCCATCTGGAAAAAGATCGCATCGTCATTTTTGCCGGCGGGACCGGAAATCCGTATTTCACGACGGACACAGCGGCGGCGCTCAGAGCGATTGAGATTAAAGCCGATGCGATCATCAAAGGGACAAAAGTGGACGGCGTCTATGACTCAGATCCGACTACGAACCCCGATGCCAAAATGTTCACCGAACTGAGTTACCTCGATGTTGTGCGCAAACGGTTAAAAGTGATGGATTCGACGGCGGTGACTCTGTGCATGGAAAATAATTTGCCGATTCTTGTGTTCAATTTAAGAAAAAAAGGGAATCTGAAAAAACTAATTCTTGGCGAATCCATTGGAACTAAAGTATGTGAGGCTCAAGATGATTGATGATATTTTTAAGCAGGCTGAGGCGAAAATGCAAAAAGCGATTTCCAGCTTTCAGAATGATCTGAATAAAATTCGTACTGGAAAAGCGTCCGCTACTATTTTGGACAGCATTCGCGTTAATTATTACGGCTCTGTTGTTCCGCTCAATCAGGCTGCTAGTGTCTCCGTCCCGGAACCCCGTTTGATCACCATTCAGCCGTGGGACAAAAGCATGATTTCTGAAATCGAGAAAGCGATACTCAAATCTGACCTTGGATTGACGCCTGTCAATGACGGACATATCATTCGACTCCCGATTCCGGCGCTGACCGAGGAACGTCGTTTGGAACTTGTCAAACAAACCAAGCGCATGGGCGAGGAAATAAAAGTTTCCGTGAGAAATGCGCGCCGCGAGGCAAATGACGCGCTGAAAAAGGCTGAAAAAAGCAGCGATATTTCCGAAGACGATTCGCATCGCGGTCAAGAAAATGTCCAGAAATTAACAGATGAGTTCGTCAAAAAAGTCGATGATATTCTCAAGGCAAAAGAGAAAGAAATCATGGAGATTTAAATTTTCAGTTGAAAATATTTTTTGAGTTTGATAAAAAAGCACGGTCATTGCGGCTGTGCTTTTTTTATATGAATGACCAGTTAGAAAATATTCTTGTAAATATTACGTTTAAAAACAATGTAGGGGATGCATATATGCGTCCCCTACAACCTAATTTCAATAAAAATAGATGATCGTAAAATTTAACTGGTCATTGGTATTTTTAGCTTTAGTTTAATATTTATGCGGAAGTTTTAATTTGAAAAGTACGAAACGGCTGAAGCAGTTATTTTGTTTTCCCAAAAATCTTGTGAGGCTTTTCGTGAAAAACATTCCCTTCAAAAGAGGGGAGTTCTCACTCCTTTGAAGGGGGCAGGGGGGATGTAGTTTAAAGCTATCCGAAAATAAATTTCACCGCCTCATCGATTTTTTCCACAAGATGAATTTTCAACTGTTTCTGCAGCGGCTCTGGCAGTTTGATGAGATCGTTTGTGTTTTTCGCTGGTAAAACAACTTCTTTAATGTGAGCTCTGCGAGCGGCCAGTAATTTTTCTTTGATCCCGCCCACCGGTAAAATTTTCCCTCTCAGCGTAATTTCTCCGGTCATGGCAATTTTGGGATTCACCCGTTTTTTTGTCAGCAGCGAAAGCAGCGCGACGACCATCGTGACGCCGGCCGAAGGTCCGTCTTTGGGAATGGCGCCGGCGGGTACGTGAATGTGGAACTGGGTGTCTTCGAAATCATTTTTATTCAAGCCGAACCGCGAGCTATTGGCGCGGACGTAAGTGAGCGCCGCCTGTGCCGATTCTTTCATCACGTCGCCCATCTGACCTGTCAGCATGAGTCCTTTTGCGCCTTTGACCAGTGTGCATTCCACAAATAAAATTTCTCCGCCGTAGGGCGTCCACGCCAGACCTGTGGCAATGCCCGGTTCGCTGACGCGGTCGGAAATTTCCGAGTAAAATTTTTCCGGTCCAAGAAATTCCTTCAGGGATTCCGGCGTGATGGTGATTTTTTCATTTTCACCCGAAGCCTGTTTTCTGGCAACTTTGCGGAAAATTTTTGCTAATTCCCGATCGAGATTTCGTACGCCGGCTTCGCGGGTGTAATCCTGAATGATTTTACGAATCGCTTTTTTTTGAATAGTCAGATGTTTTTTAGCGAGACCGTGCGACTCCAACTGTTTGGGAAGCAGATGCCTGGTAGCGATGACCAATTTTTCCTCTACGGTGTATCCGGGCAGCTCGATGATCTCCAGCCGATCTTTCAAAGCCGGAGGAATTGGATCCGGGTAGTTGGCGGTGGTAATAAACATCACTTTTGACAGATCAAAAGGCACGTCCAAATAGTGATCGGAAAAGGAAAAATTTTGTTCCGGATCGAGCGCTTCGAGTAAAGCTGACGACGGGTCGCCGTGGAAGTCCTGGCCGATTTTATCAATTTCATCGAGCATGAAAACCGGATTGTTGGCGCCGACGTTGTGAATGCTGCGGATAATGCGACCGGGCAGAGCGCCGATGTAGGTGCGCCGATGTCCGCGAATTTCCGCTTCGTCTTTCATGCCGCCGAGAGAAATGCGGATAAATTTTCGATTCAAGGCGCGCGCGATGGATTGTCCCAATGAGGTTTTGCCAACTCCGGGCGGGCCCATGAAGCATAAAATAGGCCCTTTCATTCTCTGATTTATCTTGCGCACCGCTAAAAATTCTAAAATCCGCTCTTTTACGTCCGCCAAACCGAAGTGATCCGCATTTAAAATTTTTTCCGCTTTATCAAGATCAGCATTGTCTTGAGTCGAAACCTGCCACGGCATATTCACAAGCCAGTCGAGATAAGTTCGCGCCACTGTATATTCTGCCGAACCAGGCATGATTTTTTTTAGCCTTGTCAATTCACGCAATGCTTCTTCTTGTGCTTTCTCCGGCATACCTGATTGCTCGATTTTTTGTTTGAGCTCATTTAATTCAGAAGTTTTATCGTCTGTCTCGCCCAATTCCTGCTGAATTGCTTTCAATTGCTCGCGGAGAAAAAATTCGCGCTGGTTTTTGTTGATTTCCGATTGAACTTGAAATTGAATTTTGGAGCCCATTTCGAGAACCTGCATTTCCCGATTGATCATCACGGTAAGCTTCAAAAGACGCTCTCGAATATTCTCCGCCTCGAGAATTTCTTGTTTTTCCTGAAGTGAAACATTTAAGTTTGATATCAAAAGATCGGCTAATTTCCCCGGATCGTCGATGTTCATGATGGCAATTTGCAACTCCTCTGGCAAGGTAGGAACCAGCGTGATCATTTTCTGGAACTGAATGGAAATATTGCTGGTCAAGGCGTCGATTTCAATATCTTTTTCCAGAGTATCGTGTATCGTAGATATTTTTGCGACAAAGAATGGATCGCTTCGAACAAAACGATTGATTCGAATTCGGGAGATTCCCTGCGTCAACACGCGAACGCTATTGTCGGGAAAAATAAGCTTTTTTAGCACATAGCCCGCGGTTCCGAAGCGATAAAGCGTGCGCGCTGAAGGTTCTTCTTCCTCTGCGTCTTTTTGCGCGACCAGGCCTATCAATTTGTTCCCATTCATCACATTCTCGATTAGTTTCAGCGATTTATCGCGAGCAATAATCAACGGTGTGACCATGTGAGGAAAAACGATAAACTGTCTCAGCGGCAATATAGGTAATTTTTCTGGCAGTTCAATGTCTTGCAATTCGTCGAAGTCTTTCAACCTGCCAAAATCGCCGTTGTGCATAAGAGGCTCCCTTTAAATTGTTGAAGAAAATTTTGAAATAACGTTTGAAATATAGGGAACTTTTTTCACATTTCCAATGAAATAATGATTAAATTTTGCTAAGATTTGCATCGGATCGGTTATTTTGTTTTCAGCAGTTTTTCAAAATTTTCATCTTTGCCAATGCCTACCAGGATATCGCTGTCTTTGATAATATGATCGGCGCGCGGAACAATGACCAGATTTTCCGGCACTAATTCTTTGATGACAATGATTTGAATTCCAAAGCGATTGGGAATGTCGAGTTCTTTCAGAGATTTTCCTAAAAATGAACTGGGAGGGCCAAATTCGAGGATGGAGACGCCTTTGCTGACCGGGATGGCGTCCAATACATTCACGTTTCCCAGACTGCGCGCAAAACGGTATGCCACATCTTTCTCCGGGAAAACAACCGTCGTCGCGCCGATGCGATCTAAAATCTTACCATGATCTTCGGTAGAGGCTTTGGCGATGATTTCTTTCACGCCAAGTTCCTTCAGGTAAAGCGTCACCAAAATGCTGGCGTCGATCTGATCGCCGAGACTGACAATGACGACTTCGAAATCGGTGATGCCGATGCCTTCCAGCGCATCTTTATTGCGAGCGTCCGCCACGATGGCTTTGGAGACAAGATTTTTAACGCGGTCAATTTTGTTTTCGTCCGAATCCACGGCCATGACATCGAATCCGGCTTCTGACAAAGATTTTGTTAAATAATAGCCAAAAGTGCTTAAGCCGATAACTGCAAATTTTCTCATAACTTAATTCACCTCTATCCGATAAGAAGTTTTTCCTGGGCGTATTTAAAAGATGGCAATTGTTTTTGCCCGATGGCAAGCGCAATCGTCAAAGGCCCCAGTCTGCCGATGAACATTGTGAGTGCCAAAATGATTTTGCCGGCTACGGACAGTGTGGAAGTGATTCCTGTGGACAGCCCCACTGTGCCAAAAGCGGAAACCACTTCAAATAATGTTTCCAGAAACAGCCCCCTGCTCGCCTGGTGAGATATGCTTCCCTGTTCGGTGATCATTAGCAAAATTGTTGCCACGATGATGATAACGCTGGAAAAAAAGGCTATGGAAATTGCCCTGGAAACGATTTCTTCCGGCAAGCGACGGTAGGCGATATTGACTTCCTGGAGATTTTTGAATCGCGCGCGCAGCATGGCCCAAATCACACCGGCGGTGGTCGTTTTTATCCCGCCGCCGCACGAACCGGGAGATGCGCCAATGTACATCAGAATTATCATGAAAAAGAGCGTCGAGTTGCTCAGAATGGAAATGTCGACGGTATTAAATCCGGCGGTGCGACAGGTGATAGATTGGAACAGAGACACGAAAAATTTTCCGGCCAACGGCATTTTCTCGATGGCGTTTCCCCATTCTAACAGAAAAAAGATGACGGTTCCGGCGATAATTAAAACAGCGCTTATGGAAATGACGACTCGAGAGTGAAAAGAAAGTTTACGTGCTTTATCTTTACGGCGTTGAAAAATGAAATGTCTGATTTCATGCAGCACGACAAAGCCCAACCCGCCCAAAACGATGAGTGTAATTAATATCAGATTAACGGATATGTCGCTTCGATAATGGATGAAGCTGTCGGAGAAAAGGGAAAATCCGGCGTTGCAAAATGCGGAAATGGAATGAAAGATGCCAAAATAGAGCGATTTATGGAGCCCCATTGTCGGCAAAAATCTGAAGGCCAGCAAAATTCCGCCGACGATTTCGATGAAAGCGGTGAAAAAAAATATTGTCTTGAGCAAACTGGCAATATTTTTGAACGGTGATTGGGTCATGGTTTCTTGAATGATTGTTCTCTCGGAAAATGTAAATTTTCCCACTAAAAGAAAGACAAAAAATGTGGAAAAAGTCATGATTCCCAGTCCGCCCAATTGAATCATAATTAAAATGACCAATTGTCCGAAATGCGTAAATTTGGCGCCTGTGTCGACGACGATGAGACCGGTGACACAAGTCGCGGAGGTGGCGGTAAACAACGCGTCCGCCAAGGAAAGCCTTTGGCCGTGAACAGCTTGCGGCAAACTGAGCAGCGCCGTGCCTATCAAGATAATGATAAGGAAACTGGCAATCAGTATTCTGGAAGACGCCCAAAATTTTAGATTTTTCGGCTCTTGCACGGTTTTACTCCTGGATTGCCAATTTTCGGAATTTCTCCAAAGCGCTCTCTTTGCCAGCGACGACCATGATGTCTCCGGGCGCAAAAATTCGTTCCGGATCCGGTAACTCGTTGCTGGGCCCGATTTCTGAAATTTTCTTTTTGACGGCAAGAACGGTGATGTTGTAATGCGTACGCAAATTCAACTCTCGAATGGAATGACCGATAAATTCTCCTGGCGCTGGAATAAAATCCACTTTGAAATCCCGCGGAAGCTGCACCATATTTCGTAATTGATCAGAACCAAAGTCGCGAATATATTTGACGCCCAAAACGTCTTTTCGGAGAATTTCATGATTGTAAAGTTTAATGATGTCTTTTCGAGAGATAGTGCCGATCAACTTTTTCGATTTTTCATTTTCAATTACCGGCAGATGATCGCAATCAGTACGTTCAAATTTTTGCATGCAATCAGCCAGTGTCATGTCGGGAGTCGCCATATCGGTCGGCTCGACAAGGTCTTGGGCGATAATCAGTTGATCTAACTTTTCTGATTCGCTGAGAATACTTTTTACCATGTGTGTGGACAGAATCCCTCGCAATACATTTCTGTTATTGACGACGTAGTAAAATGGATCTTGATATTTCATAAAAATCCTGATAATTTCTTTCAATCCGGACTTTTCATTAATAACCGGCGTCTTGGGATGCATGAGATCGCCGACGGAAAAAGAGCGCATGATGATTTCTTCTCTACCCTGATTCAAAGAAATGCCGCGCAAAGATAATTTCATGGTATAAATTGAATCTTGATTGAGTCGACGAGCCAAAACCGTGGCGATAGTGCAGGCGATCATCACCGGCAAAATAATTTTATAGTCATTGGTGATTTCAAATAAAATCAAGATCGAAGTGATCGGCGCATGCGTGGCGGCGGCAACGACCGCACCCATTCCGACCATGGCGTAGGCGCCGCTGCTGGCGGTCGTCTCAGGAAAAAGAGAATGCGCTAATTTGCCGAATGCGCCTCCGGATGCGGCTCCTAATAATAACGCCGGAGCAAAAATGCCCCCCGAGCCGCCGGAGCCGAGCGTGACGCTGGTTGCCAGCAATTTCAAGACTAATAAAAAAAGCAGACTTTGCCAGACAAATTTTCCTTTCAACATCATGCCGATAGATTCATATCCGCCGCCAAAAACGTGGGGACTGAGGACGATCAAAACGCCCAGAAAAATCCCACCGAAAGGCGTTTTTAAATATTCCGGCATTTTTAAATTGTCAAAAAATCTTTCGCTGGCATAAACCGATTCGGTGAACGCCAGTCCCACCAGTCCGGCGAAAATCCCCAGCGCAATGTACAACGGAATTTCCCAGACGCTCACGAGAGAGTACAGCGGAACGGCAAAAATCGGCGTACTGCCAAAAAAAGCTCTGGAGATGACCGTCGCCATGACCGACGAAATGATGATCGGGCTGAAGCTGAGCAGTCCGAAATTGCCGATGATTATTTCCAATGCGAAAAATGCGCCGGCAATAGGAGCGTTGAATGTGGCGGCGATTCCGGCGGCGGCGCCGCAACCGACGAGAATTTTTAGCCGTTCGGGAGAAACGTTCAACCACTGTCCGATTGTCGAGCCCACTGCAGACCCGACCTGGATAATAGGCCCCTCTTGCCCGACGGAGCCGCCAGTGCTGAGCGTGATCGCCGACGCCAGAGATTTGACTACCGCCACGCGGGGACGAATTACGCCGTTTTTGAGCGCAATCGCTTGCATTACTTCCGGCACGCCGTGGCCTTTAGCTTCCCGCGCGAAAAAGTAAATGATTGGGCCGACAATCGCTCCGCCAAGAACCGGCAGAAGAATCTTCCACCAAATAGGCAATTGTTGTAACGCGCCCAATATGCCGCTGGATTCTTTTATGCTGAATGTCTGAAAAAATGCGATTAGTAAGCGAAATCCCACAGCGACGAAGCCGCTGAGAACGCCTACGATGATGCCTAAAATGAGAATGTACGTCGTTTGGCTGAATTGCGTATAGCGCACGAATGCAGCACTCACTTTTTTGGGCCAACTTCCGGGACTGACAAGATCTGTTTCCATGATTGCTTCTTAGTTCGATTTTTTATTTCGGTGAATTATTGCTTCTTAATTATAGTTTTGAGTTATGAGTTTTGAGAATCAATTTTTAAAAGAATGTTTTCGGGAAATACAGACATAAATTAAGTAATTTAAGTTTTATTTCAAAATAACTGAACTATATTGTATTATTTTGCACTAAAACATAATTTTATTTAAAGAATCGCACTTCCATTCAACAGCTTGTAACTCGAAACTCTTAGCTTCTTAAAATAACTATATATTTTTCCAATTGTTTCATTAATTGTTTCCCGTTCACTTTTGGCGCCAACGAAACCAACTATTAACACCAAAGAGGTGTTAAATTTTACAAAAAAAATGAAACGCAACGCACTCATCCGACAAGGACAAGCCGCAAATCCATGACGTTGGTATTCGTAGGTCCTGTGAAAATCAAATCGCCTAACTTCTCGAAGAAATGGTACGAGTCATTAGCTTGCAAAAAAGACGACGGGTTCAAGCCGTTGCGCTTGGCGAATTCAATAGTTCGGCTGTCCACAATGGCGCCAGCGGCATCTGTGGGACCGTCTGTACCGTCAGTGCCGGCGCTGAACATGACAGTATCAGAGAGACCGGCGATGTCCATCGCTGCGGCAAGTGCAAATTCCTGATTTCTGCCACCTTTTCCCTTGCCTCGAATAGTGACTGTCGTTTCGCCGCCAGAGATAATGCATGCCGGTCGCGGTAGCGGATTGCCGGTTTTATGAATTTCTTTAGCGATTGCGGCGTGGACGCGCGCCACATCTTTTGTCTCCCCTTCAATAAAAGTGGATAAAATAAGCGAATTGTAACCTAATTGTTTGGCTTTTTCATTGGCTGCGGAAACCGCCTGCCAGTTATTGCCAATAATGATGTTGCGCGTTTTGGCGAATATCGGATCTCCATTCTTGGGGGTCTCGGGAATTTGTCCGTCAGCGCCCTGCCGGAGGCGCGCCTCGATTGACTGCGGTATTTTTCCAAATAAATCATATTTCTGCATGATAGCCAGGCAATCGGAAAAAGTGGACTCGTCCGCCGCCGTGGGCCCCGAAGCGATGCCGTCCAGCGGATCGCCGATGACGTCAGATAAAATGAGCGAGACCAGCGTCGCCGGGTAAGTCAGCCGCGCCAGTTGACCGCCCTTGACAACGGAAATGTGTTTGCGAATGGCGTTAATTTCCGCAATATCTGCGCCGCAGTCCAACAACGCTTTTGTTGTCTGCTGCTTTTCTGCAAGAGTAATTCCCTCTGGTGGCGCCGGCAGCAGCGCTGATCCGCCGCCGGAAATGACGCAAATAAGGAGGTCTTTCTCTCCCAGCGAGCTCGCTAATTTTGTGATTTTCTCAGCGCCTCTGACGCCGTTCTCGTCCGGGACCGGATGAGCCGCTTGCTGTATCTCGATTTTTGGGCTTAATTGATCGAGTCCTCCGTATTTTACATTGACGATCCCTTTTTCGAGCCTGGCGCCGAGAGTTTCTTCCACGCCGCGCGCCATTGAGGATGCCGCTTTTCCGAAACCGATGAGATAAATTTTGTCAAAGTTTTTCAAATCAAAAAAGTAATCGCCGGCAACAAGCGTTGAATTTTCCACTCGCAAATATCGTTTGACGGCAGCGATAGGATCGACCGCTTTGAGCGACTCAAGAAAAATATCCATTGCATCTTTGCGTAATTTTTTTAATTTATCAATCATAGACATCTTGTTCGGTCATCGTGGCAATGGTTTATTTTGACCCGCTAATATAATAATTTCATTGTAAAAAATAAAGGCTTTTCTTTGAAAAATAAAAATTCGTGGGGAGCGATTCCAAAAAGTTGGTAAATTGAGTAAGTAATAAATGTAAATCAAAACTGCGGAAGCAGTTAACTATTTATTTTCTCTTTTGTTAACTGGTTCAATTTTGTCAGTCTCGAGATTGGCGAGGCGAGCCATTGCCATCAGCTTAAGGGAAAAATTGGTTTCCACATTGTCAATTGACAGTTCTCAATTAACTATTCACAATTAAATTAGTTTAGAACGTAGCTGTAAAACAAATTACTACGATTAATTGTCAAATGAACTAATAGCTAATTGACAATTCTGAACGAAACAATAATTCAAAATCGCTTAAACTGACGGCTATGGAGGCGAGCCCTCTAATCAGCGAATGAAATTTAGTAGGAGTGTAGAATGAATCGCGATAAATTATTTGAGAAAATTAACAAAAACAAATCGGAGCTCATTCAGTTGCGGCGCAAATTTCATCAGATTCCTGAATTGGGTTTCTCGGAAAAAAAGACTTCCGCGGCAATCGCGGCGTATTTGAAGGAGTTAGGGATTTCACCGCAGACAGGCGTTGGCAAAACAGGCGTTGTCGGGCTATTGCCCGGCGCAAATCCGGGTGCGACTATTCTTTACCGCGCCGACATGGACGGTCTCCCGATTGAAGAGAAAAATCAAGTTCCCTATCACTCGCGACATGCGGGAATGATGCACGCCTGCGGTCATGACGGCCACATTGCGATGGCGCTTCTTGCCGCAAAAATTTTATCGGAAATGAAAGAGCAATTTTCCGGAACGATAAAATTTGTGTTTCAACCGGCGGAGGAGACCGTTGACGGCGCAAAGCAGATGATAGCCGCCGGCGTTTTGGAAAATCCGGCGCCGGAAGTCGCTATCGGCATGCACGTGTGGAACAGACTGCCGGTCGGAACAGTTGTCGCGCAGTCGGGTCCGCTCATGGCTGCCTCCAATCGATTGGACGTGAAAATTTCCGGCAAATTGTCACACGGCGCCATGCCTGAAAGCGGAGCGGATTCCATTGTGGCGGCCAGTCATTTTATTCAGCAAATTCAAACGATCGTCAGCCGCCGGCTCGATCCCAGGGAAAAGGCCGTAGTGAGCATCGGACAAATTCACGGCGGTCAGGCGCGAAATACCATCGGCGGAGTCGTGGAACTCGCGGGCACAATTCGAACTTTTTCACAGGAGATCGCCGGGCTTATTCAAACGGAAATTTTGAAAATAATCAGCGGAATCGAGCGCAGCTTTGATGTGAAAATTGAAATTTCCAACGTGGAAACATCGCCGGCAGTGGTCAATGACCCGCGCGTCACGGAGCTTGTGAGACGCTCGGCGGCAAATGTTGTCGGAAAAGAAAATCTTGTGGATTACGAACCCCAGATGGGTAGCGAAGATGTGTCTGAATTTCTCAATCGCGTACCAGGCTGTTTTTTCTTTGTTGGCAGCCAAAATGATGAAACAGGGAAAATTGCGCCTCATCATAATCCATATTTTGACATTGACGAAGAGAGTCTGGCAATTGGCGTGAAGATTGTGGTGGATTTCATTTTATCATATTTACAAAAAAAGCAAACTCCCTGATTTTGCATCATCAGAGAATTTGCTTAAAAAGATTTTTGGAAATAGTCCTTCTAAAATTTCATCGTCGGCTGCAGGTTGCGCACGCGACAGGGCATACCGCCGTTTTGAAATTCGCATTCGTCCCAGTAAAAGCACTTCACTGAACAAATGATGTCGGTTTCTTTTTCTTCAAATGTCGGATATTGCTGCGCCTGGGAATAGACTTTTCGTCGCAACTGCCATTTTTTCATCATTGCGCTCAGATGTTTCTGATTGAACAATTTGAGCGTAATAATTTTCGCAATGCTGCGGGCAGCAGGCGAATTGGGATTGTTTAAAATAAAAGGTCGCAGCGATTTTGCCGACTGCCTCATGCTGTCGTCGTAGTCAACGTAACCCATGTAATCCAGATCCAACGACAGCAGTTCAAAGGCCGCTGTTTTCAGGGACATGCCTTCGCGAATTTCGTCCGGCTCCATCACCATGTTCAAAATCAGCCGCGGGCGAAATTCTGAAAGCGCTTTTTCCACTTTTTTTGCTATATCCGGATGGGAGTTTTTAACTTTTTGCACTATCTCTTCCAATGGTTGATTGAAATAGATGAGATTCCCATCGCCTTCAATGTCGAGTATTTGCAACGCCTGAGGGTCGTCTTTGAATGTTTGTTGTAATTTGCGCAGCAGACACAATTTGATAAAATCAAAAGATTCCTGAATCGCCATGGGTTCCGGCGTCGTCACGACGATGCTTTCGTCCACGGAGAGGAAAAAATCGATGACATGGAATGAAGATCCGGCGGCTAAATCCATGATGACGTAATCGGCAGGCAGATTTTTCAACTCTCCGATGAGACGCTGTTTCTGCGAGTATTTCGGATTTGCCATCCCAAGAGTGCCACACGCGCCGCTGATGAGTTTCAAGTTGTCTATCGGAGAGTCCAGAACGATATCTTCCAGCGTTTCGCGATTCATGGTGTAGTAGTCCAAAAAAGTGTATTTGGGCTCTAAAATTCCCATACAGGTATGCAGATTAGCGCCGCCGAAATCAGCGTCAACCAGGACTACTTCTTTTCCCATTGCTGCCAATCCAACGCCAATGGAAGCGCTGATGACAGTTTTGCCCACGCCGCCTTTTCCGCTGGCAATGGCGATTACTTTGCGATCTGTGTTTGCTAAATGATCGGTCTGAAAAAGTTTGCGCACAGAATCGATTTTTTCCGCTATTACCCAATCATCTCGCTCATCGTTCCACACATAATCGTTTAACGTAAATTTACCTTTTCTTACCATGGTACGCAGTTCGGTCGCGGAAATCGGACCATATTGTCTCTCATTGACACGCACCATCACGTTGCCGTTCATGGGGAAATTCTCCGTAATTTTAGTATTTTATTAAAGATAAGGGAGTTGTTGGTTCAAATTTAGTCTTTAATCAGCAAAAATTGTACCTTGCTTTTCATTAAAAAAAATTAATAAAACAAGAGCTAACATAACTTTAAAATAGAATGATAATTTATGTCCTGGATGTAACAAATTAATAAATAAAGAGATATGATTGACAAGAAGAGATGGTGAATTTGCTTATATTTCCTTTTGAAAGGGCTTATTTGCAAAATTGAAACAGCATTTGAAGGCTATTGTTTGATTTTCGTACAATAGATGGAGTATTTGAGTCAATTATTTGAACAAAAATGACTCAAATTAATACAATCCTGAAATGAGGTCGGCAAAAATTGCGAGAAAAGACGGGCGAATTTGCTATTAAGAGTGACGTTTTCTGGCGTTTTGGAAAAATTTAGCCACTTGTTCTAAAACGCTTTCCGATGAGCCGCTAATCATGCGGGATTGGGGGAGTGAATTCAAAAAAACTTTGCCGTAAAATTTTTCTACAATGCGTTTGTCGAGAATGAAGACCGATCCGATGTCCGTTTTTTTTCTGATGAGTCTGCCAAAACCCTGTTTTAATTTTAACACGGCGTGGGGAAGAGAATAGTCCATAAAAGCATTTCCCCCGTGGCGCTCGATATATTCGACGCGCGCTTCGACGTAAGGTTCGGAGGGAACTTTGAACGGCAGTTTGGTGATAATGACATTTTCCAGCGCCTCGCCTTCCACATCCACGCCTTGCCAGAAACTATCGGTGGCAAAAAGCACGGAAGATTTGTCGCGTTTGAATTTGCCCAGCAGCAAGCTCCGCGCCAATTGGCCTTGTTTGTAAACTGTAATTCCTGACAATTCCAATAAATTGCTTAAATCGCTGTAAACGCGGTTGAGCAAACTGTACGAAGTGAACAGAATGAACGCGCGTCCTTGGGAAATTTTGATCGCCTGCAAAATAAAATCCGCGATGGCGTCGCCGAAATTTTTGTCATTGGGCATCGGCAAATCCACGGGGATGGCGGTAACTGCTTGTTGCTGGTAATCGAACGGCGCCGGGATTTTTCTCTGAATAATTCGTTTGTTTGTAATTCGATTTAGCCCGACTTGTTGATAAAAAAATGCAAAATCATTTCCGCTTTTGTGCGAAATTGCCAATGTTGCCGAGGTCATAATTACTGTTTTGAAATGATCGAAGACGAGCGCTTCCATGTGCTCGGAAATATCCAACGGCGAAATGTGCAGGCGAACGATGTGGCGTCCCCGTTTGCTTTTAACAACTTCAATCCAGCGTACATGCTCGTCATCGTTTTCAACGATGATTTGTACCATTGCCTGCAGCGCATTTGTCAGCCGACGTTTTTGCGCGCCGATGTCTTGCAGCAGGGAAATGAGTTCCTGCGGAAGTCCGAAATCCAAATCCTGCATGTCTCTGATCGTCGCTTCCAGCAAGCTGCTCAGTCTTTTCAAAAGAGAAAAAAAAGACTCCACTTGCGGCAAGATGCGTTGCTGCCAGACGATGTCGGCGCGAATAGCGTTAGTCAGGCGGATTTTGTTTTCGTTCCACGATGAGGAATCTTTTTCCAACACGAATTGCGCCAGATCGTCCATGAATTGAGTTATCTGCGTCAGTACCGTGTCGTTGAGCGGATAGACTTGCTCCAAAATTTTTCTGAGGATATCGTCGATGGACGAATCAGCGCGGTTAAAAGAAATTTCTTTTATCTTACCGACTAACATGGGCAGATAGCCTTTTGATTTTTTGCTTTTGGGATTAAACAGGCGGTAGATGATTCGCGTCAATCCGTAACGCGTGACCTGGGCGCCGAAATAGTCAGTGGCGATATCTTCGATATTGTGCGCCTCATCGAAAACCACGTGATGGTATTTCGGCAGAACTGAATTTTCCACGCCTATGGCGCGCAATGCCAAATCCGAAAAGAGCAAATGATGATTGGCGACGAGAATGTCTGCTTTGTTAGCGCGGCGTCTGGCTTTCATTACAAAACATTGTTGAAAATGAGGACACTGGGCGCGCAGACAATTGTCGCTTTCCGCCGCCAACAACTCCCAGATTTCATTTTTGGGGATAAAATTGAGATCGGATTTGCTGCCGTCGGCGGTTTTTTCCGCCCATTCGAGCAACGTATTTGTTTCGGCTTGCAACTCATCTTCCACGAGAAATTCCTGATCTTTTTTCAAAGCTGCCATTTTTCGCAGGCAAATGTAATTTCCGCGTCCTTTGACCAGCACGGCGTCAAATTTTAACCCGAGAGCCTTTTTGAGAAAAGGAATGTCTTTGTGGATGAGTTGTTCCTGCAAATTGATCGTGCGCGTGGAGACGACGCAGCGCTGTTTGTTGTTGTGCGTCCAGAAAATCGCCGGAATAAGGTAGGCCATGGATTTGCCCACGCCGGTTCCGGCTTCGATGACGCCAATTTTTTTCCCGTTGAACGCCTGACACACGGCGCGGACCATTTCCAATTGCTGAGGGCGATATTCGTATTGTGGCATTCTCTGCGAAACCGGTCCTTTCGGCTCGAGAAAACTGACGATTTTTTGAATGTTGAGTGGAAGCTCCTTTTCTTTGGGGATCGGCTCGACGATGGCGTACACTTTGCTCAGTTCGTTGTCGACGATGTAACTGGCGATGCCGTCCTGCGAGAGTTCATTTGCGATAGCCATGTCGTTGGGCGAAGGCGAGAGATTTCCCGAAGGGTGATTGTGAATAATCACGTCCGACCGCTCGGACATTTCCTGAATGTGAAGCACGGAAAATTCATTTCCCCGGGCCGCGACCTGAATCGATGTCACGATTTTGTTTTCATCGATTTGTCCCACAAAAAATACTTCGTTTCCTTCTGCGTGAGCGATTTCGTCGCGCATCAGGGAAATGACTTCCGGGGACAAATATTTATTAGCAGGTTTCATTGTTTGCTTAATTTTTGGTTAATCTCTTTGGGCTTTTGCGTTTTGCGGCAACATCATCAAAACAAAGACATCTGCGCCGAGGGGTGCAGAAAATCAGCGTCGAAACCTTCTCGCCGCAGATCGTGCACAAACGATTTCACCCCGTGAGTGACGAAAATTTTTTGCGGGTTAACTTTGTGCGCGTATTCAATTAGCTGTTGAAAGTCCGCGTGATCGCTGAATGGAATGGCTTCGTCCACATCGTACCAGTAGCGCGCTTTTTTTTCCACTGCCCAGCCGGAAAGCAGGAGCTTTTTTGCGTTATAAATTTTTTTAATTTGATGCGAGCGAGAAAGATGCGGCGGAATAACCAGCACTCTTCCTCGCAAATCTTCTCCGTTAAACGACTGATAATTATTAAATTGAACACCATATTTTTCATAAATTTTCAGCACCGGTTCGATGGAGCCGTGCACGCTGATTTGATAATTCAAATCGCCCAAAATTTTTATTGCTTCTTGGGCTTTGCCGAGCCGGTAGCCCATTACGATTGGAACCTGTCCCCGCTGAAAACATTTTTCGATGAATTTTGCCATTTTTTCGATGACGACCCACTTTTTCGGAAAGCGAAATTCCGGCGATCCAAAGGTACTCTCCATGATCAAAATATCCGCGCTGCGAAAAGCCGCCGGCAGCGTGGTTTCATTGCGGTCGATTTTGAAATCGCCGGTGTAAATGATATTCAAATGTTCTTTTTGAATGAAAATTTGCGCCGAGCCTAAAACGTGTCCCGCCGGGAAAAGCTCAATCGTAGCGTCATCGAGGCGATAGCTTTCGCCGAAATTTAACGGAATCGCTTCTTGTTTTTTGTAACGGAGATGAACGAGACTGATTGTCGCCGGAGTGGCAATGATTTTGTCATGCCGACGGACATGATCCGAATGCGCGTGTGAAATAAAAGATAACGGTGCGCGTTTCTCCGCGTCGAGCCAAAGCGGCGTACCGGAAATTCGAATTCCTTTGTCGTATTCGATGATGGGCATTGCCTGTTTATTCCTTAAATTAGTAAAGCGATTCCAGAAAAATGTATTTTAGCGCCTGGATGAACCTGTTGTCCCAAAAATGTCTCAAAAGAAAAACAGTCAATAAAAATTGAAAAAAAATGAAGAAGACTCCTGCCAATGTAGCTTTCGCAGGATGGGTCTGCAAACTGTACACGAAAATTCCGATAATGACGACAAATGCGATTCCCAAAATTAGCGGTTTGACAGCGAGCGGCGCCTGCAGCAAAGCAGAGAAAAACAAAAAAGTGAAAATTAAAACGGAGACGGCGACGATGATGATTTGGCTTTGTGAAATTTTATCCGCGGCGACAAAGCGGCAACTTATCCACACAAAGAAAAAGACGTCAACCGCATAGATGAAAATCACCGCCACTATGAAAAACAGAGAATCCATTTTTATCCTTTAGAATAGAGTAAATACACAAAAAGCAAAATGAGGAAATCGTTTTAATGAAATTAGAAATAAGGTAATAAACAAAATGAAAATTATCAAGTGATAAATTGCGAGCGACAAAAAAAATATTTGTAGAAAATGGCTGCTTTGTCGAAGGGTCGAGATTTAACCTGATAGTTAAAAATAAATGTAATAAAATTTCACCTGCGGCGTGATTTTGAGCGCGAAGTTGGGAAAATGTAAATAGTTGAGCGCGTGAAGAAAAAATTTCAGCGATTCAGATGAGCCGCGGTAAACTTTTTCCCAGTTGATATCCGGAGCGAGATAAATTTCCACATCACCGTGCGCCTGCTTCGACACGCCGTAGCCCAGTGCGAAATTGAGCCACTGCGGGTAATGATTCTTCAAATTTTTTGGCAAAAATTCTCTCACATCGCAAGAGAGCCAGTAAGTCATGCCGGCGTAGTCTTTAATGAAAGTGGGTTCATTTTGCGGCTGCCGCGACGGATGGTAACTGAATTTCAGAGAAAATCGTCGCCAAAAAGGAAACTTTTTACCCACAAGCGGAGCAAAGGCGCCCAATTCATTGGCGGTGAAATCTGCCAGACTGAAACCCCATTCTTTGAAAAAACCGTCGTAAATTTCGATTTCCAGCATCAACAGGGAACTCATGACAGGGCCTATCCATTGGGATTTGTCGCGTGAAAATCCGATCCAGTTGCTCAAATTAGCGATTTGCTCGGACATGATTTTGCCGGAATAGTAATGCCCCAATTTGTCCATGTGTCCGTAGTAGGAGTCGTTCCAGCCAAAATCCCAGCAGCCGACTGTGCGCCGCCAGCCGCGGTAGAGGTGAAAATGCGTGCGCTCTTCATTCCACCAGGTTTCTTTGAACGGTTGATAGGCGGCAATGTTCAGCGCCAACAGTCCCGCGCTGGCAAGTGCAAGCCGTTTGTAGTGAATTTTCTTCGCGGAAAAATTTTCCGAATGTTGGGAATTTTGAAAAAAATTATCGGAATCGGTTGCCGATTTTTTCAACATTTCCGGGGCAAAAGAATAAAACTGGCAAAATCCGCTTTTCGCTGCCAGAAGAAAAATCGCCGCGCTGATGAGAAAGATGCGAAGAATATTTTTCAGAGAAAAAAGAAAAGAGAGTTTCATCATTTCAAAAAAAGTAATTTCCCGGTTTGAGATTTTTTATGATTTACAGATAATCGATAAACGTAGCAGCCGCTGCTGACAGTGGCGTTGAAAAAATTTTTACCAGTCCATGTTGCAAGATGAGTGCCGGCAGCGAGATTTTCGTCGATGAGCGTGGCGATGCACTGACCGGGCAGATTGAGAATTTGCAATTTTGCCCGTGCCGGAACTTGCAGGGAAAAGGGAATTTTCGTTCGCTGATTGAACGGATTGGGATAATTTTGCCCGAGAAAAAAATCGATCTGTTCATGGGAGTGAATTTTCATGCCCGACGCGTGCAGCCGCTGGTAGAAAAAAAGATTCGCCGGAATATTTGCCATTTCTTCGCTGACGGTGAAATAGCCGGAATCATTTTTCGCCCAACAAATCGCCTCGCCTTGTGGTTCCGGAGTGTAAGGCAGCGTATCCGGCGCTGCAGCAAGACTTTCCCACAACGGCTTATTTTTGTCGCGCTGCCAGAAAAAAACGTTGGTGTAGGTCTTGAGCAAAATTTCCTCGCCGCTGTGCGAAATATCGCCGCCGACGAGGTAAGTTATGGGCAGAGTCGCCACGTAATGCGCCACCATCATGTTTGTTGTATCTTGCGGAAATGGGAGCCGATAAACGCGGACATTTGTCTCTCGTTTGGAAACGATGTACAAATCGCCGCTGAACGGATCGGACAAAAGCGTTTCCGTATCGCGTGCGCCGTCCTGAAGCTGAAATGCGATGCGGGCGAAATTAGTAATTGTCGTGTCGTGCACTCCGCTTCCCGCTGGAAATTTCGGTTCCGGAAATCGGTAAATGTATTTGGTGGGATAGCGTGCGTAATTGTCCCCGATGTCGGCAACGTAAATGTACGAAACTCCCGGGGCAGGTCCGGGCCCCACGGCGATATCTTCCCAGTCGCGATTTTCTGCGTCGGCGAGAGTCACTACGCCGCGATGCTGTCCGTGGATATTCATGGCAAAAATCCGCGCCGAGTCGCCGGAGTCGTTGTGCGTCCAGAGAATTTCTGAGTTGAGTTGGCTGGCGGCAATGCCCGAGGCTTCGTCAATCTCATCAAATTGAACAATGCCCTGAAAAATTGGTCCTGAAAATTGTGGCGCCTGCGCCTGGGAAAGAGAAACTCCGGCAAGGACAATGAAAACCAGAAAATATTTGTACATGCCAACCTCAAAAATAAAGTTCTGGCAGCGGATAATATGGTTCCCGCGGCCTTGTCATCGGGCGTTGCATTGCTCGAAAAAATTAAAAACAAAACGATGCGAATAACCTCGCAAAATTTCATTACTATTTCTGGAATTCGCTTTCATTTTGAAAAGTTATTGACTTTTGTAATCTATGAAATTATATTAAAAATGTCAATTGAAAAGAGGGGTAATTGAAAAGTTATGCTAACTTATTTACAATAAAAGGATTAAGGTTGATACAAAAGAAATGTGGAGAACAAAATATTCTTGAACGGTTGGTGAAATTTTTTGCCGGGCGGAATAATAGTTGCAAGATTAACTGAAATAGGCCTTATTTTCCACCAATAAAAATATGAATGACCAGTTAGAAAATATTCTTGTAAATATTACGTTAAAAACAATGTAGAGGACGCATATATGCGTCCCCTACGACCTAATTTCAATAAAAATAGTTGACGTAAAATTTAACTGGTCATTGGTATTAAAAGTTGAGAAATAAGGTTCTGTTCTTTAGAAAAAATGGAGGATCACATGAAATATCGGAACGATAAATTTTGGGGAATGCTTCTTTTTTTTCTGTTAATTTTTGCTGAAATTTTGCACGCTGGCGATAAATGGCAGCTCTGGACGGACAGCACTAAACTTCGTGGCGCAAATATTTACCAACGTCGCGTCTATCCGGAGTTGGACGGCCCGACATTTTTGGGAGTCGGAAAATTGGGTCCGCCTTACACTCAGGAAGATTTTAATCGACTCGCTGCAATGGGGGCGAATTACGTGAACGTTTCCCATGCCGGACTTTTTACGGAAAACCCACCCTACGTGCTTGACGTCGACGTCCAGCAAAATTTGGACAATATTCTTGACATGATTTATCAGGCGGACATGTTCGCGGTGATTTCTTTTCGCACCGGGCCTGGCAGAAGCGAATTTACTTTTTTCTGGGGCGAAGATGGCGATTGGTTTGACGCCAGCTATTATAACGATCAGGTCTGGAAAAGTCAGGCAGCGCAGGATGCCTGGGTGCAAATGTGGGCTTACGCCGCCGAGCGTTACAAAAATCACCCGGCGGTTGTGGGCTACGATTTGATGGTGGAGCCAAATTCCAACGAAGTCTGGTTTGATTTGTGGAATCAGGATCAATTTTATCAACAGTACGGCGGCACGCTTTACGATTGGAATCAATTATTCCCGCGAATCACAACCGGAATCCGCCAGGTCGATACGCAAACGCCGATTCTTGTCGGCGGCATGGGCTACAGCGCTATGGACTGGCTGCCTTACATTGTTCCTTCTTCTGATGAACGAACGATTTACACGGTGCACCAATATGACCCATTTGTTTACACGCATCAGGAACCGCCACTCAATAAAACTTATCCCGGATTTTTTGACACGGACTGGGACGGCACAAAAGAAAATTTCAATCA
>JAADFU010000087.1:4515-83205 GCA_013152715.1 Calditrichota bacterium | reverse complement strand
CTTAATTAAATATCTTTTATGCTAAGGTAAAATTTATAGTTATTATCAAGATTGTATTGATAGTGCCGAATTATTTCGATACAGGTCTTACCTATCTTATCGAGTAGTAAGGCAATAACTATTAAAATTACTGTCCAATTTATTATTTAAAGATAATGTCGTGTAAGACTTTTCCGCTACCTTAGCGCAGAAAGCGTACAACGAATAGAAAAAAAGTTTTTGCTTTTAAAAATTCTGACGTTGATAAAACACAAAAATAAATCCATTTGGTGACCTGATGCTTCGACTATTTTGAGGAGAAACGATGATGATATGGCTGCATCTGGGCCTGGGTATTTCCATAGGTATTTGGATAATATTAGGCATATACGTCTTTTCAGAAATAAGAAAGACCTATGAGAGAAATGAGATTTTCACGAGTAAACTTCTGAACCTTTGGTTTATCATGTGGGGGTTCTACCATCTGGCGGTAATTCTATCGTCGTTATATGGTTTGTGGTTGATACCGCTTAACAAGACATTCGCCTTAACGGGTGGTGTGGTTTTGATTGTGGTTGGTATTATTGTATTGGCAGCAGGGATGATTGAGTTCCGCTCCTTGCGCAGAAGTTGCGGACAAGACATTTCACAGCTCATAACCACAGGGATATATCGATGGAGTAGGAATCCGCAGTTTATCGGCTGTCTTTTTTATCTTTTAGGTATAGCACTTGCTGGCCGATCCGGGCTTGCTTTTGTGCTTACCGGAGCGGCCACTATTGTTATCTGTTTGTATACCACTCGGTTGGCAGAGCCTTATCTTGAGCGTCTTTACGGAGAGGAGTACCGTTTGTACAAATCAAGAGCCGGAAGGTGGATTTCAATACCAAAGTAAGAAAGAAAACGAATTCAACATCGCCGAACTCATATTTGTCCTTAAAAGTCCCTCCAGAGGCGGGTCTGCGACAAGAGAAAAAAGGGTAGTGTCCCTGTTCGAAAAATAGGAAATTATTTTTTGGATTTGCTGTTTTCAGACATAAATTCTTTACAATTATATGGCGGTATACACCAAACCTACACCGCCGTAGTAATCTTCACAAATTCATTCAATTTCTCACGCAATGTGTTGTAATCCAGTTCCGCGTAGAGTTCGCCTTCGAAAGCCAGAGAGATTTTTCCCGTTTCTTCGGAGACGACAATGACGACGGCGTCTGATTCCTCGGACAGGCCTAACGCTGCCCGATGCCGGGTGCCGAATTTGGGGTCGATATCCGGGTTTTGGCTCAGCGGCAAAATGCACTGCGCGGCTTCGATCATGTCGTTCTGGATAATTACCGCGCCGTCGTGGAGCGGAGAACGGGGATTAAAAATAGAGACGATGAGCGGAACGGAAATTTCCGCCTGAATTCTTTGTCCGGTTTCGAGCACGGATTTGATACCGGTATTTTGCACGATCACAATCAAACCGCCGTAGCCGCGCTTGCTCAGTTCCATGGCCGCCTTGACCATTTCTTCAGTGAGCCGCCGCGGAATGGTGACTTTCAAAATCTTTCGAATGAGCGGAACCTGACCCAAATAAATCAAAATTCGCCGCAGTTCAGGCTGAAACAAAATGACAAACGCCACCAGCCACACCGTGCGCAAGTTGCTGAAAATCCAGTTTAAGCCGGAAAATCCGAGCAATTGCACAAAAACCGACGCCACTAAGATAATGATCAGACCGATGAACATTTGCGCTGCGCGGGAGCCGCGGATGAAAAAATAGAGCTTGTACAAAATGTACGAAATGATCAGCACATCGAGTACGTCGATTAAAGTGACCGTTAAAAATCCGATATTGAAAAGTTCAAGTCTTAAGCCCATAATCTTTCCGTTGCTTTGATCAGAACATTTTTAGCACGCGGATGCACACGGATCAAGCTGATCCATGCGGATTAATAATTAATACTGTTTTAACTTTGTTCTGACATAATTGTGATCATTAAAGGTCGTATTGAAAACCACAGATGATAGAAAATGTCATATAGAAGCCAAAGTAATATTGGCTCAAATTTTTATTGTACACAAGAACGCCAAAGGCGTTCAAGTTTTGTAGAAAAATAAGAAAAATATGAAAATCCAACCCCGCAAGGGTTGAACATCATTGTCCTATAAAATATGTTGCGCGATAGCCGTGATAATTTTTTTGTTGAACTCCTTCGGAGTTCGTCCTTTGTGCTACAATCGTTATCTGCTACAAATGTTAATCTGCCTACGGCGGATTTTTTCATTTTATTTTAGCACAATAGTGATAATTAAAAGCAGCTTTAAAAACTACAAGCCATAGAAAAATGTCATTTCAAAGTTTGAGCGATATAAAATAAGATTTATAATCTCGTTTTCCCCGAAATCAAATCCGAAATCACACACACGCGCTTCATCTCTTTCACATCATGCACCCGGACAATGTCTGCGCCACTGGCGATGGACAGCGCTACTGCGGCTGCGCTACCTTCGAGACGCTGGTCCGGAGGCAAATTCAGAACGTTGCCGATGAACGATTTTCGCGATGGGCCGACTAAAATCGGACAGCCCAGACTGCGAAATTCGGATAAGCGGCGAAGAATTTCGTAGTTGTCTTTTAACCTTTTACCGAAGCCAATGCCGGGATCGATAATAATTTTTTCCCGAGGCAAACCAGCGGATTCTGCCAATTCAATGCTCTCGGACAAATATTGGTAAATTTCCGTCATCAAATCTTCGTAAACAGGATCTTTCTGCATATTTCGCGGCTCGCCCTTAATGTGCATCAAAACCACCGGCGCCTGATATTTGGCAACGGCTTCTTTCATTTTCGGATCAAATCTCATGCCACTGATATCATTGATGATGTCAGCGCCGGCTTCGAGCGCCGCTTCGGCAACCTGCGCTTTGTACGTATCCACGGAAATCGGCACGTCCGATTCCCGGCGCAAAGCGGCAATCACCGGAATGACCCGCGACATTTCTTCTTCCAAATCCACAGGCTTCGCTCCGGGGCGCGTTGATTCTGCGCCGACATCGACGAGGTCTGCGCCGTCGGCGATCATCTCCAATGCGTGAGCGACCGCCGCATTTTTGTCGAGAAATTTGCCGCCGTCAGAGAAGGAATCCGGCGTAACGTTCAAAATTCCCATGATGTGGGTTCGTTCGGAAAGGCGCAAAATTCGCTTCTTCAGTGGCAACTCGATTTTTTTCTCTCCGGAAATTCGAGCTAACAAAACCTGCAAATCATTGGCTAATTCTTTCAGTCCGAAAGGCTGCATCCGCAACTTCGGTATCAAGCGGCGAAATATTTTCACGCTTCCCATTAAAACCGCATCCGCGCGATCAATGTCGTTTTTCAGTACTTGTCTGTGATTCGCACAATCGCCGCCAAGCGCCAACATTTCCTGTTTCAAAATTAACGCCGCCGGCGGAGTGAGCCCGGAGATGCGCACATTGAGAGACATTGCCTTGGGAATCATGAGCTTAATTCCGCCGCCATCCACGCCGATTTTTTCGAGCTCTGCGCGAATTTCGTCTTCATTTTGCAAAGCCAAAATTCTGAGTTGTCTCTGCCCACTCACGCTGTCAAAATTCCTTTATTTTTTTACTTTTGTTGAATCCGGATGCAGCAAATTGTACAAATGCTTACGCGCTTCTTCGGCAAACTCATCGCCGAAACCTTTGCGAAATTTGATGCGATAGCGCAATTGTTCAATCGCTTTGTCCATTTCGCCGCGCATTTCGTACAGATAAGCCAGATAGAGATGCGAGTTCAAATGATTATTGATCGCCACGGCGCGTTGGAAAAATCGCTCCGCATTTTCGTAATCCTCGGAGTTGTAATACCACACTCCCAAATTGTAAAACGCATCCGCATTATTCGGATCGAGCGCAATGACGCGATTGTACACAGCGATAATTTTCAGAACATCGCGTTTCAGCATGTAATTTTTCCCCAGCGCCATCAACACCGGGACAGAATTGGGATTTATTTTCAAATAATTTTCCAGAACGCGAATGGCGTTGTCTCTTTGATTTTCAAAAAGATAGTAGTCCGCCAACATCAAATAACCATCCTCATCGCAGGGATTCACATCAATCGCCCGCTGGAAAAGTTCCTTCTCATCTCGGAAACCCAATTTTCGAAATCGCGACGGATGAAGGCGAGACAGATTGAGATAGGTGCGTGAAACCCGGGGATTCAGTCCCAGCGCTTTTTTGAGATAGCTTTCCGCCAGAGACCAGCGTTTTTTGTAAATGTAAAATTCTCCCAAGAATGCGTACGCTTCTGCAAGTGAAGAATCCAGAGCCACGGCGCGAGAGAAAGAGTCAAATGCCCGGGCAAAAGATTCCACAGGCAATTTGCCCTGTTTTTTTTGCGCCAATCCGTCAAAAAAATGAGCCTTGCCCAGCAGCAAAACCGCCTCGGCGAAATTGCTGTCGATGGCGTCAGCTTTATTTGCCATTTCAATCGTTCCTCTAAAATTCTTCTCGGAAAATAATTTCTGCGCCAGCAAATAGTAGGAATAGCTTTGCGGATCGATATTTTTCTCGGCGAATTCGCTTGCTGCCAGTTTGCGATTGCCAAATTTTTCCAGAAGCGAATCGGAAATTTCTTCGGCGCGGCCAGCCATGGTTTCCGGTGTAACCGATAATTTGATTTCAAACAGTGTGTCTTTTTTTTCGCTTCGCACAAGGGAACAATGCAGGGGATCTTTTTCCGTAAAATCGACTTCCCCAACCAAGGCAGCGTCGGCGCCGATCAATTTGGCAATTCGCTGCCGATAAATCTGATTTTTCGCAGAGTCGAGATCGAGGATTTCCAGTAAGTCAGCCGATCTCACCACAGCGATTTTCTGGCCCAGGGCGCGATAAATTTGCTGATTCACCACATCCCAGAACGCGAACATGGTAGCGAAATCGCTATTTTCAGTTGCTTGATTTTTCAGCAAAGGAAATATGACAAGCCGACTCTCAATCGGCGGCGTCTCAGTTTGAAAATTCAAAAAAATATTCACTCCGAGGAAAATCAAAAATACGATGACCACAAAAACGATCAGCCGCCGTTTATTGACAATTTCAGAAGTGAAATGCAAATAAAACAGCACAAACAAAATGCTGAAAAACAACACGTCCGCCCATGCCGGTAAATGAAACCATTGAAAAATATTGGCAATGATAAAATTCATTGGCATCCTTTCCCCCGTTCTTCTGAGTCTTTTTAGAATGAAACAACCCCAACGAAATCGACGCTGAGGTTGTCATGAGCTAATTGCAAAATAATATCTGCTTCGGCCGATCAATTATTTTGAATCGTCAACCTCTGCGGAATGAGAAACGTCATCGGCTTCGTTGGCCTTTTTATTATCGCCACCGCTTTTCTTGCGCGAGCGAGAAACGGTCCGTCTCGCTTTTTTGGCGGGCGCTTTGGATGTGACATTTTTTAACACTTCATCGATCTCGTGCCCGTCCAAAATTTCTTTCTCAAGCAGCGCCTGCGCCAGCGCGTGCAGTTTGTCAATATTTTTTCCCAATAAATCTTCCGCTGTTTTTGCGGATTTCTCGATAATTCTTTTGACTTCCTGATCGATCTCTTGAGCCGTTCTTTCGCTGTAATCGCGATGTTGAGCTATTTCTCTGCCCAAAAATATTTCTTCCTGTTTTTTGCCAAAAGTCATGGGCCCCATCTTTTCGCTCATGCCCCACTCGCACACCATTTTGCGCGCCAACTCAGTCGCCCTTTCAATGTCATTCCCGGCGCCGGTTGTCAATTGATTTAACACCAATTTTTCCGCGGCGCGTCCGCCTAAAAGTTGGACCAGCATGAACTCACAGTAGTCTTTGGAATAGTTGTGTTTTTCATCCAGCGGCAGTGTCGTCGTCGCGCCCAGCGCCCTGCCGCGCGGAATAATCGTCACTTTGTGCACCCGATCGGAGCCCGGAGTCAGTTTCGCGACCAGCGTATGGCCGGCTTCATGGTACGCAGTGCTCCGTTTCTCGTCCTCGCTGATGAGCAAGCTCCGACGCTCTGTTCCCATCATCACTTTATCTTTGGCTTCTTCGAAATCCTCCATTTCCACGCGATTTTTATCCTTTCGCGACGCCAACAACGCGGCTTCATTGACCATATTCGCCAGGTCGGCGCCGGAAAATCCGGGCGAGCCTTTCGCTAAAATGGACAAATCCACATTTTTCGCGAGAGGGATTTTTTTCGTGTGCACTTTCAAGATACCTTCCCTGCCGCGTACATCAGGCCGGTCCACGACAATCTGCCGGTCAAATCGCCCGGGCCGCAGCAACGCCGAATCGAGCACGTCGGGTCTGTTCGTCGCCGCGATCAAAATCACGCCTTCATTGGATTCGAAACCGTCCATTTCCACCAGCAACTGATTCAGCGTCTGCTCGCGTTCGTCGTGTCCGCCGCCAAGCCCGGCGCCGCGATGTCTGCCGACGGCGTCCAATTCGTCGATGAAAATGATACAGGGCGCGCTTTTTTTCCCCTGTTCAAATAAATCGCGCACCCGGGAAGCGCCGACGCCAACGAACATTTCCACAAAATCCGCGCCGGACATGCTGAAAAACGGCACGCCAGCCTCGCCGGCGACCGCCTTTGCCAGCAAAGTTTTTCCAGTTCCCGGAGGGCCTAACAAGAGCGCGCCTTTGGGAATCTTTCCGCCGAGACGCTGAAATTTTTCCGGTTCTTTCAGAAATTCAATAATTTCTTTCAATTCCTGTTTGGCTTCGTCGGCGCCAGCCACATCGTCGAACGTGACTTTTATTTTATTCTCCGTGAGCAATTTTGCTCTGGATTTGCCAAAATTGAAAATGCCTTTCTGTCCGCCGCCCTGCATGCGCCGCAGCAGAAAAAACCAGAAAAAAATCAATAACAGAAAAGGAATTATTTGCCAGAAATACCCCCACCAATCAATTTTTTGCGGCTTGAAAATAAGGTCCAACCCGTAATCGTCGATCCAGCGGTCAGTCGTCTTGATATCTAAACTCGGCGGCAAAACCGTAAAGAAATTTTTAATTTTCACGCGATAATTTTTCGGATCGGGCTGTTCTTCTTTCAGCACGCCGTGCAATTCATTACCGCGAATTTCCGCGCGCTCCACCAGGCTTTTTTTCAACAATTCTCGAAAAACTTTGTAGCCCAGCTCTCGCTCACTTTTGCCGGCATTGGTGAGCTGTTTGGAAAACCAAATCGTGATGATTATCAACACCAGCCAGAACAAAAAACTTTTCGTCATCTTTTGCCATTGGAAGTTGTCCTCCGGCTTTTTACGATTATCGCCACCAGGCTTATTCGTCTGTCTGCGATTAAATCTGGAGGGCTTTTTGTCTTCCTGCAAAAATTTTCCATCATTGTGATCTATTTTCATAAATAAAAAACTCCAACTTGTTATTCTTCAATGACATAAATTGATTTCAAATTGCGATCTTTCTGATCATAATCCAGACCATAGCCGACGACAAATTTCGTCGGGATATTGAAGCCGATGTAATCCAATTTAAAATCCACAACGGCATTGTCCTCTTTCAAAAGTAAGGAAACAAATCGCAGCGAAGCGGGTCTTGTGCCCGCGAACATTTTTTCCAGAAATTTGATCGAGCGGCCCGAATCGGCAATGTCCTCAACAATGACAATGTGCCTGTCGTCAACCTCGCAATCAAAACCTTTCTTACTTTTGATTTGCCCGGAGGATACTTTTCCGCTGCCGTAACTGGAAATTTTCACAAAATCGACTTCGCAATCAATGTCCATTTCCCGAATCAAATCCGCGAGAAAAATGAATGCGCCATTCAGCACACCGATGAAAATTGGGCATTTGTCGCGGTAGTCGTCAGCCAACTGTCTCGCTAATTCTTTCACTCGCTGTTTGATTTGCTCTTCCGTAATAAATTCAACGTATTTCTCACCGTTTCGTTCAAAAGTTACTGGCTTTTTCATGAGAAAATTCCTTCATTCTGCATCACTTTTTTCCACTATTTCAATTTTCAGCAATTGGGTCGTCCGATCAGTCACCTTGAAACGATCATCAAGCCGATAGCCGACCAGCCAGATGATGCCGGCATCGCATTCCAGCACAGGAATCTCGCTCCGGCGATGGAGCGGCACTTTCAAATCTGACAGAAAATCAGCTACTTTTTTTTGCCCGGCGAAATTCAACGGAAAAAATCGATCGCCGGCGCGAAGGGATCGCATTTTCAACTTGCCGCAAACTTTTTCCCAATCAGCAAATTCCATGTTTTTTGATTCGGAAAAAAGTCCGCCGGCGCTATCTCGCGGAACCAGCGTCAATTTCAAATATGCAGAACCATCCGGCAACGGATAGCGCTGATTCGGTTCCACGACCATTTCAAAAAATTTTATTTTTCCCCGCTGAAAAACAACAACCGAGCGATCAATGAGCGCCTGCACGTCGCCGGAGAGAATCTCTTTTTTTCCAATCTTTTTTTGCTGAATCCGCGTGACAATTCGCTCCAATTTTTCCGATGACAGGGAAAATCGTTCAACGCCGAGCCGCTCCAACACGCTGAAAATCATGTATTTTTGAATGATAACAAAATAACTTAAAAATGTGTCAATTTCAAGTATTATTTTATCTTTTTTCAACTCAACAGCGCATGTTTCCAGCGCAATCGCCGCCTGCCGGCGCAAAAAGGCGTCAATTTCTGCCATGATTTTTTGCGTGCGCAGCAACGAGCTGTCGATACCGGCGTTGAAATAATTGCGAAGATAGGGCAGCAACTCATGCCGGATACGATTTCGTTTGTAAGCAAGGTCAAAATTCGACGAATCCAATCGAAAATTTAGTTTCCTGATTTCAGCGTAATTTTCAATGTCGCCGCGCGTGGCAAATAACAGCGGCCGGACAAATTTTTCTCGTTGCGGCGCCATACCGGATAAGCCAGCCGGCCCGCTGCCGCGAAAAAAATGCATGATCACAGTTTCCGCCTGGTCATCGGCATGGTGACCCAGAGCAATTTTGTCGGCTTTTGTCTCGCGAAAGACGTTTTCAAAAAACTGATAACGCAAAATTCGCGCGGCTTCTTCTGTAGCATAGCCTTCTTTTTCAGAAAAGGCTGGCACATCGACTTTCTCACAATAAAAAGGAACGTCGTATTTTTTCGCCAATTCTCGGACAAATGCCTCATCCTCGTCTGATTCCTGTCCTCGAATGCCATGATTCAAATGCACAACTCCCAATTTCACCGGTCGCGTCCGGGAAAATCGCCACATCAAATCGAACAAAACCGCAGAATCCACGCCGCCGGACACTGCCGCCAGAACATGCTCATTAGCGCCAACGAGCTGATTTTTTTCAACGAAACTGATAAATTGTTGGAATAAATCAGACATGACCTTCCACAGAAATTTATAAAAAAAAAGCCTTTCGTAAAGGAAAGGCAGGTCACATTATGACTCGAACCATGTCAAACATCACCACAAATTTGGTAGCGGCGCAGGGACTCGAACCCCGGACACGTGGATTATGATTCCACTGCTCTAGCCGACTGAGCTACGCCGCCATTTTTTAAGTGCACAAATATAATATTTTTTAACTTCAAAGTCAAGAAAAAATTCATGAAATTGCCGGGATAAAATCTTTACGGATTCACTCCAATTTCAAATGTTCACCGTTACGGCCAAACGCCCTTACTCCGTAGAAACAAACGGCGTCTTCAGCATCCCCCCGATCGTCTGCCAGCGGGAATCTTCCATTTCAGGAACGCCATAATGAATTTTTTTCGGATCGGAGCGCAATTTGAAACTTCGCGCCAGGCGATCCCACCAAGAAAAAATTGTGCCGTAGTTCGAGTCCATTTCTTCCCGGATGTCTGAATGATGCACCCAGTGCATCCAGGGCGTGATGATGACTTTTCGCAGGACGCGGTCGATTTTTTCGGGCAGATAAAAATTGCTATGGTGGAAAAAGATTACCGGCAACATAATCGTTTCGTAAAGTACGAGAATGAACGGCGACAGACCGAGCAGCAAAATAATCCCAAAGCGCAAGATCGTGGAAAAAATTAATTCGCCGAAATGGAAACGCAGCGCCGTGGTCACGTCCATATTGGGATCGCTGTGGTGCATGCGATGAAAACGCCACAGAAAATCAATTTCGTGATTCATGCGGTGCCAGATGTACATCCACAAATCAAATAACAGAAAAACCACGGCAATTTTCAGCCAGGCCGGCGCATCGATGCGATAGAAAAGCCCGAATTTGATGTTTGCGGAATGTTCAAAAACTATTCCGACTAATTTGGAGAACAATACGATCAACAAAACGGAATTGAAAAAAATGATGAAAATATTCCGCGCCGCATGTTTCCAGCGATTTTTCCAATCAGTGAACAGCGGGAAAAATGTCTCCAAAATTATCAGGATGAAAAATATCGAAAGCGAGACGCCGTATTTTGCTATTTGCATAATTTTTCCTTTTTCTACGGGTTAAAGAAACCTGACTTTTTAAATAAACAATTGACTATGCAAACATTAGTTTCATGCAAAAAAATATACCAAAGCGAAAAAACAAGGCAAAAAAGCCTGCTTTCTCGGTGGCTAATTTTGACTGACAAAAAAGTCATCATAAAACGCTTCTGCCTTGCCGCCGGTGTTGTCGCTGTCGCTCATCAGGGCGATGGCACCCACTTTTGGCGGCTCCTTGCCAAAAAGGCGTTTGTAATCCTCGTAAACATTTCGCTTTTCGGCGAACCATTTTCCCAGATCATCGGTTCCGCTTTTCACGGCGATCATCACCACATTTTTCGGCAGCCAGGGATTGGGATGGCTCTTCCCCGGTGAAAGCCGATTCGCCCAGATGTAGCTGATGGTTTTGGTTTGCCATTTCAAAAATTTGGGGAAAACCACGTACACTCGGGCGCCGTAATCATCGGTTTCTTTGTAACGCACATCGCCTTTTTCCGGCAAATGCACAACTTTCCAGCGCCAGCTCAAAAATGGAAATTCTTTCAGGTCATATTTTATCTTTTTGTACAAGCCCGACGCCGCGCTATCGGCATCTGCTCTCAAAACAAAATTTGAATCCTCTTGAATGACTGCGTATTGCGTGCGTCCGACGAAACTTTTTTCATCCCAGCCGTCGATGCCTTTGCTCGTTTGAGAATCTTTGGAAAATTTCTCTATCAGCCGTTTGTCTTGCTGACTGTGAGTAATCAAAGTAAAAAACCCAAGTCCGGCAATAATGAATAAAAATATCCATCTTGTTTTCATCAATTTCTCCAATTTTTGTAGTACACTTTTTTTTATTCCCAAAACACATTGAGCGGAATCACAAAATCTTTTTCAAAAGGCGATGTGTATTCCAATCCCAATTTCTCGAACATCAGCGTCGGAATGCCAATGTCCGCCAAAAAAATGTCGCCGGAATTTTCCGGGGAAAGTCCGCTCTTGGGCAACGCCAGCGTCAGCGTCCATTTCGGTTCAATGGCAGCGCCGGGATTTTTTCCGCTGGTTGCATCAATTCCCGAAGGCACATCCAGCGA
The DNA here is from genome assembly GCA_013152715.1 of Calditrichota bacterium. Lineage (NCBI taxonomy): Bacteria > Pseudomonadati > Calditrichota > Calditrichota bacterium. The sequence continues at coordinate 71,706 of JAADFU010000087.1, read as the reverse complement.
CAAAATCGGCGCCGAAGAATCGTTTGCCCAATCAATAAATTCTTTCGCCGCTCCGACTGGCACGCCGCGCAAACTGTAGCCGATAATGGCGTCGATGATCAGGTCAGGCTTAAGTGCCGTTAATTCACGCGGTTCAATTTCCTTGCCGCCGGCATTGAGAAAAATTTTTCTTTGCCAACTGACAATTTCATTTAAATTTTCCGAACGAGTCAGGCACAATTTAACATTCGCGCTCCGATTTGCCAGATGTCGGGCAGCGCAAATACCTCCGCCACCGTTACCGCCAGTACCGGCTAACACGACTATTTCAAAGTGATGCCAATTTTTTCCCAGCAAGTCCACTGCCAACATCGCCAAATTTCTGCCAGCATTTTCCATCATCTGGTACAAATTCGGCCCAGTCTCTTCCAAGGCAATGCGATCGATTTCACGCATTTGTACTGTCGTTACGCTGGGGATAATTTTTCCATTTTTTGTTTTGAAATTTTTCATAATTATTAGCGACTAATTTGTAATTGGACATTAAGCATTTGTCATTCTCATTTATAATCCCTCTAATTCAAAAATAATATCCGCGAAAATCAGCTAAGTCCGTGTTCTGTTTTTCAATTTCCTCTCCCAATTAAAAAATCAAATCCGCCACCAATCCTGTCCACCCTGTCTGGTGCGAAGCGCCGATCCCTTTGCCGGTGTCACCGTGAAAATATTCGTGAAATAGAATTTGATCGCTGAACCGGGGGTCGGTTTGAAATTTTTCGTTATCGCCAAACACAGGCCGGCGTCCGTTTTTGTCGCGAAAAAAAAGACGGCACAGGCGGCGGATTATTTCATTCGCCGCCTCGTCAATCGTCGCCATCTTCCCTGATCCCGTGGGGCATTCGATTTTGAAATCATCGCCGTAATACTGATAAAATTTTTTCATCGATTCAACGATCAAATAATTCACCGGAAACCAAATCGGGCCTCGCCAATTGGAATTTCCGCCAAACAAACCCGATTCCGATTCTCCGGGAACGTAGCGAACTGCATGTTCAACGCCGTTCGCTGCAAAAACATAAGGGTTTTTCTCGTGAAACTTGGAAAGCGAGCGCACGCCAAAATCGGACAAAAATTCTGTCTCGTCCAACATGCGTCGCAGCAACATTTTCATGCGATGGCCGCGCAACAGCGAAAGCAGACTCGTTTTTCCGACTCCCGGCTCATTCCAGCGGGAAATCAAATTTGCCAGATCAGGTTTGTTTTTCAGAAACCATTCCATGCGCGCTTTGAACTCGGGAACTTTTTCCAGCAACTTCGAGTCCAGCACTTCTACTGCAAACAACGGAATCAGTCCGACCAGAGAACGCACTTTCAGCGGCACAATCTGGCAACTGGCGTGATTTTCCTCGGAGCAATGAAGCACATCGTAAAAAAATTCGTCCTGCTCGTCCCAGAGATTTATTCCTTTTCCGCCGATATTTGCCATCGCCGCCGCGATGTACAAAAAATGTTCAAAAAACTTGCTCGCCAAATCCTGATACACCGGCTTAAACTGCGCCAGATGCAGGGAAATTCGCATCAAATTCAAGCTGTACATCGCCATCCAGGCGGTGCCGTCGGATTGCTCGATGTGGCCTCCTGTCGGCAATTTTTCGCTACGGTTGAAAACGCCGATGTTGTCCAAACCTAAAAATCCGCCCTGAAAAAGATTTTTCCCGTGCTCGTCTTTACGATTGACCCACCAGGTGAAATTGAGCAGCAATTTGTGCAAAACTCTCTCGAGAAAATCCAGATCGCCCCGCTCGTTTTTATGATTTCTGTCGCGATCAATTTCATAAACGCGCCACGCCGCCCAGGCGTGCACCGGCGGATTCACGTCGCCGAACTCCCATTCGTACGCCGGCAGTTGACCGTTGGGATGCATGTACCATTCCCGGGTCAAAAGCAGCAACTGCTCCTTGGCAAATTCAGCGTCAACATGCGCCAGCGGAATGCAATGAAACGCCAGATCCCACGCTGCGTACCAGGGATATTCCCATTTGTCGGGCATGGAGATGATGTCCGCGTTGTTCAAATGTTCCCATTGAAAATTACGAATCGATTTTCTGCGCTCTGCTGGCGCCGGTTGCCCCGGATCGCCGTCCAGCCAGGCGCTCACATCGTAATGGTAGAACTGCTTGCTCCACAACAGTCCGGCAAACGCCTGCCGCTGAATTTTTCTCTCTTCCTCATCTTTTACGTCTGCCTGCAATTCAGCATAAAATTCGTCAGCTTCTTTGATTCTCGATTGAAAAATTTCATTAAAATCCCGGAATGGCGAACGCAACTCCGTTTTCGACAATCGCAAGCGAATTTCCAACGAAGCGTGCGCTTCAATGTCAGCGCGGTAGTTCAATCCCGCTTTTGTTCCGGACTGGTGATTAACGGCGTTTTTTTCGTCATTCACGAGATACTCATTGATTCCGTCTTTGAAAAATCCGGCGACATCTTTTCCGTAAAGTTTTCTGCTGTTCGTCTCATTTTCGCAGAAGATGATTTCCGTGTCGCGCTCAAAATAAAGGAAATAGCTTCCTTGTTTCGGATGATCAATTTTTAATTTTTTCCCTCTCCCGTGCCAAATTCGCGGCTTTTTCACATCAGGAATCCACGACCAAAAATTACGAAACCAAATTTGCGGAATTACGTTAATTGCCGCCTTTTCATGCGCCCGATTGACAGCCGTGATTTTGATCAGTAAATCCTCCGCATCCGCCTTGGCGTATTCAACGAAAATGTCAAAATATTTATTGTCATCAAAAATTCCGCTATCGACCAGCTCAAATTCAGGCTCCTCGAATCCCCGACTGGCATTTTCGTAAATCAATTGCTGGTAAGGAAAAGCCGCCTGCGGATATTTGTAACACATTTTCATGTAGGAATGCGTCGGCGTGTTGTCCGGATAATAGTAATACTCTTTCACATCCTCGCCATGATTTCCTTCCTTGCCGGACAGTCCAAATAGCCGTTCCTTTAAAATGGTGTCTTTTTCATTCCAGAAGGCAAGGGCAAAACAGATATTTTGTTTGTTGTCACAGATTCCGCCGATTCCGTCTTCGCCCCAACGGTAAGCTTTACTGCGCGCCATATCGTGCGTAAAAAATTCCCACGGCTCGCCGTCAGCGCTGTAATCTTCCCGTACAGTTCCCCATTCCCTTTCAGACAAATACGGTCCCCATTTTTTCCAGGGAACCTTCTTCTGTTTTTCCTCAAGCAATCTCTTTTTTTCTGCAGTCATAAGCAACGGAGTTCTTTCAAATTTAAATCCAAAGCAAAAGCACTAATTATGCCCGTTATTAATGTACAAACCCGCCTCGCTGTCCAGATACCATTCCACAATGCCAAATTCAGCGCTCACCTTTGACGCGGGAAGCGATTTTGCGCTCGGATTTTTCGCTAATATTTTCTGCGTCAACGCGGCTTTCTTTTTGCCGGTAACGAGAAATGTAATTCTCTCCGCACGATTAATCACCGGAAGCGTCAAAGTGATTCTTTGCTGCCCGCTCTGAGGATGTCTGGCGACGGTCGTCCATTCATTTTTAATTTTTACCGCGTCGGCGTCAGGAAAAATCGAAGCCGTGTGCCCGTCTTCGCCCATTCCTAAAAAAATCCAATCAAAACGCGGAAACCCGTCAGCGGTTTGCGGGACGAATTTTTCGATCAATTTTCGGTAACGCAGCGCCTCATGTTCAGGATCAGCTTCGCCCTTGATGCGATGAATATTTTTTTCAGGAATTGCAACATGATCAAACAGCAGTTTTTTTGCCATCCCAAAATTGCTCTCCTCGTGATCCGGTGCTACACAGCGTTCGTCGCCCCAGAAAAATTGAACAATATCCCAAGGAATGGGCGTCATTCGATCTAAGCGCGTTAGAGCAGCAAAAAATCTCGCCGGCGTGCTGCCTCCGGAAAGAGCGACAACCAGCGATTGCGCGTTGTATTTTTTTTGAATCACAACTCGTTGAAACTCGAGCGCCAGTGCGTCACTCAACGCATCCGGCGTATCAAAAATTTTTATTTTAAAATTCATTTTTATAACTCACAATGTCCTGTGTCTTGCGACAAATTTGCACACGGATAATGCCAATCAACATGAGGTCCTTCGATGAGTTTCCGCGTTTCCTCTGGCCCCCAGGTTCCAGACGGATATCCAAAAAGTTTAATATCAGGATTTTTTTGCCACGCCCGCAAAATCGGCATAATAAATTCCCAACACGCATCTACGGCATCAGCACGGGCGTAAAGCGTGGCGTCTCCCAACATGCAGTCCAACAATAATCTTTCGTACGCGTCGGGAAGTTTCGTATCTCCTCCGAGGTCTGAATAGTGAAAATCCATGTCCACTGTTTTAATTTTAAAACCTGCGCCAGGCACTTTCATGCCAAAGCGAAGAACGATTCCCTCATCGGGCTGAATTCGGATGATGAGAAAATTATCGCCATTTTCATGCGAGCGCTGGGACTGAAATAAAAAATGTGGAGTTTTTTTGAAATGAATTACCACCTCGGAAACGCGGTCCGGCAGTCTTTTCCCGGTGCGAATGTAAAACGGCACATCGCCCCAACGCCAATTATCAATGAAAAATTTCATCGCCACAAAGGTTTCGGTACGGGAATTCGGATCAACATTTTCTTCTTCGCGATAGCCGGAAATAGCTTCTCCTTTGATGATTGATGCCAGATACTGGCCGCGAATGACGTATTTTTCCACTTCTTTCTCTCCCATAGGCCGCAAAGCGTGGAAAACTTTCACTTTCTCATTTCGCACATCCGTCGCGTCAAATTTAATCGGCGGCTCCATGGCAATCGTCGCTACAACTTGCAGCAAATGATTTTGCACCATGTCGCGTAGGGCGCCAGATTTCTCGTAATACTTGCCGCGTTTTTCAACGCCAATGGATTCCGCAGCCGTTACTTCCACGTGATGAATGTAATTGCGATTCCACAGCGGCTCGAAAATGCCATTGGCGAAACGAAACGCCAGAATATTTTGCACCGTCTCTTTTCCCAAATAGTGATCTATTCGATAAATCTGATCCTCAAGAAAAATTTTCTGCAATTTGCGGTTCAACTCCCGCGCTGACTGCAAATCAAACCCAAACGGCTTTTCCAGCACGATCCGACGCCAGCCATTCTCGTCATCCGGCTTGGCTAATCCGATTTCTCCCAGATTTTCCGCGATGACGGCGAACAACGACGGCGAAGTGGACAAATAAAAAATGAAATTGCCGCGAGTTTTTGCTTGCGCATCTACCTGAAGCAGTTTTTCTTTCAGCGCGACAAATTCACTTTTTTGAGTCAAATCCGCTGTTTGATAATAAATGTGTTGCAGAAATTCTCTCTTCTGCCTTTTGGAAATCTTGTTTTTTTGGTAAAATTGATCCAGATCAGAGTTCATTTTTTCGCGAAAGCTGTCGTCGGTGAATGCGCTGCGGCTTGTTCCCAGAACAGCAAAATCATCGGCCAATTCGCCGCGAACGTACAGGTCGAAAAGCGCCGGCATCAATTTTCTTTTTGTCAAATCGCCGGAAGCGCCAAAGATGACAATAGTCGAATTTTCAGGTTTTTCCATTATTTTCCTCAACTGCGATTGTTAATTTTCACTTTTTTTGACTGCGTGGCCGCCGAACTGATTGCGCATGGCGGCAAGTATTTTTGCGGCAAAACTCTCATCCTGCCGACTGACAAAACGCATCATCAGCGAGAGAGTAATCACCGGCGCCGGGACGTCCAACTCGATGGCGTCGGCCACAGTCCAGCGGCCTTCTCCGCTATCGGCGACCCAACCCTTGATGTCGCTTAAATTTTGATCTTCTTTCAGCGCCTCGGCAGTCAGGTCGAGCAGCCAGCTCCGAATCACGCTGCCAAAACGCCAAATTTCAGCGATCTGATGCAAATCCAGACTAAATTCTTCTCGTTTTTTGAGAATCTCGAACCCCTCGGCGTACGCCTGCATCAGTCCGTATTCGATCCCGTTGTGTACCATTTTCACAAAATGACCCGCGCCACTGGGTCCGACATGACCCCAACCTGTGTCTTTTCCGGGAGCCAGCGTTTCAAAAATAGGCCGCAAGTTTTCTACAATTTCAGTCTCGCCGCCGATCATCATGCTGTAACCTTCTTTCAGTCCCCAGACTCCGCCGCTGGTGCCGACGTCCACGAAATGCAAACCGCTTTTTTGCACCATTTCGGCGCGGCGTTTGCTATCCCGATAATTACTATTGCCGCCGTCGATGATGATATCGCCCTTTTCCATCATTTGAATTAATTGCGTAATCGTCGCCTCGGTGGGCGCGCCGGACGGAACCATTACCCACATAACTCGCGGCGGCGATAATTTTTCTTTCAGTTCCTCAAGTCGAAAAGCGGGCTCAGCACCGATCTCTTCCAATTTTTTCACAGCATTTTTATTCAAATCAAAAGCTACAATTTCATGTCCGTCTTTCAGTAAACGCGTCGCCATGTTGGCGCCCATTTTTCCTAAGCCAATCATTGCTAATTTCATTTTTCTACCTCTCAAATAAAGTTATTCCACGGCACGGGTAAATTTATCGATAATTTGAACGCCAGTCTGCGTCCCGACAATCACCCGATCCGCCATTTGTAAAAATAATCCGTGCTCTACGATTCCGGCGCGTTCCGCCAAAATTTTTGCCAGTTCAGTAAGATCGGTATTCTCTTTTAGAAAAAAATCGATGATAAAATTTCCCTGATCGGTCGTGAAAAACTTTTCATTTTCGGCTTTCCGAACGTTCGGTTCAAATCCCATTTTTTTCAAAAAAGACATTGACGGCTCCAGAGCAAAAGGAATCACTTCGGCCGGCAAAGGAAATTTCAGACCCAATCTTTCCACGATCTTTGTTTCATCGGCAATAATAAAAAGGCGATCGCTATTTTGCGCTAAAATCTTTTCACGCAACAATGCGCCGCCGCCGCCTTTTATCAAATTAAGCCCCGCATCCACCTCATCGGCGCCGTCGATTGTCAGATCGATTCGCGGATGATGCAAAAAATCAGTCATTGGAACGCCAAACTCTTCAGCCAATTTTTGCGTTCGCAGCGAGCTGGGAATGGCGCAAATAGCGGACAAAGTTCCGGAGCGAATTTTTTCGCCAAGTTTTTTCAGCAAAAAATATACCGTTGAACCGGAGCCGACGCCTAAAACCATGTCCGATTTCACAAAATCAAGCGCCCGAATTGCCGCCAATTGCTTGAGTTCATCTCTCGTTTTTGGTCGTTCGCTAATCATCGCATTTTTCCGTTAAAATATCTTTTGCCGTGCGCAGCAAATTTTTTGGTTCATTCACAATATTTTCCAATGAAATAGCCCCACTCCTGACGACAGCTTCTCGCGTGAAATCTGTCACCACGGCGAGCGGACTCGTGCCCGCGGAAATTGCCGCCCGCACTCCGTTCAGAGAATCCTCAATTACCAGGCATTCTTGCGGTTCAACGTCCAATTCCTGCGCCATGAGTAAGTAAATTTCCGGATCAGGTTTTCCCTGCTCCACATCGTCTCTCGTCGCGACAAAATCAAAATAGTTTTTTATTTCCAGAATATCCAATACCCGGTTTGCTTGCGCACAATGGGACATCGTCGCCAGCCCGGTTTTGTAATCACTTTTTCGGGCAAATTTAAGCAACTGCATATTGTACGGACAGAGATATTTTTTGAGCACCCGCGGCTCGTCTAAAAATTTCTGGTAAATTTCCATTCGTACCTGAACAAATGCCTGCCACGCTTCTTTGACGCCAAATCTTTCCGTCTGAGCCGCTGCCGCATGTTCCAGATCGAATTTCTTCAGCAGAAACACCGCCACTTCTTTTCTGGATTTTCCCACGACGTCTTTGAACGCCTCAATCACTTCTACTTCAGAAATCTTTTTTTCGGACAAATCAACGGCAGCGCGAGCGTAAGACCGTGCTTTCAAAATTTCCGTCTGCACCAGCGTCCCATCGAGATCGAAGACAATTGCTTTTATCATAAAATTACCTCACCCAGCGTAAGCGCCGCGACGATGATGAATAAAATTCCCAGACCTTTTTCGAACACCACTTGTGGGATTTTTCTGGAAAGAAAAGAACCTAATTGCGCCCCGAGAATGACGCCCGGCACAGTAAAAATAACGACGCTCAAAACAATGTTCAGCGTCGGAGCGCCGAGCGTGGTAAATTTGTAAAAATGACCGATTGACGCCGACAGCGCAGTAATTGCCACAACAAAAACGCTGGTCGCCACGGACACCGCGCTGGGCACGCGGCAGCGCTGCAAAAGAAAATAACTGTTCAGTTCGCCCAGTCCGGTGGAAATCATTCCTACAAACAAGCCGCCGATGCCGGAAATCATCCGCCCCTGCGTTTTGTTGCACACCGTGTAACAGATTTTTTCGTTCTTGCGGGTAACGAGACAGGTCTCCGCCTTTTGTTCTCCAAAATCAACTGTGATCAATTTGTCCAGCCGCTCGATTTCGTGCGCATCCGGGGATTTGAGAAAACTGGCAGCCACGCCAAAAAGTCCGACACCTAAAATTGCTTTCAAAATATCCGGTTCAATCGCGCTGGCAGCCCAAGTGCCAACCAACGCCATGGGCACAGTCACCATCAGCAGCGCCAGTCCTAATTTGTAATCGATCAATTTTTTGTAAGCGTAAGCGTACAGACCGCTGGCAAACCCAAAAACCTCAGTGATGAGACCGGTACCGATGGCAATTTCCGGAGACAAACCCAGACCCAGCATGAAAAACGGCGAAAAAAATGTTGCGCCGCCGACACCGGACGCCATGGCAATTGTCGCGAATAAAATTGAAACAGGAAATACGTACCAATATTCAAACGTCATCTATTCAGCCTTTCAGTTCGCCAAAATGGCTTTTCCGAATCATTTTCCGGCAATTTTTCTCACAAATTTCACTACCGGATTTTCAGTAATTCTTGCGGCAAATGCCTGAACCGACGGTCGTTTCACCACGTCGCCGTAAGTGGGATAAATGTGAATCATTTTCTGGATTTTGTGAAAGGGAATCTTCAACGATTTTGCCAGTTGCGCTTCGTGCAACAGTTCCGCAGCGCGCTCGCCAACAATGTGAATCCCCAATAATTTTCCGCCTTTGCCGACGACAAATTTGCTCATGCCCGTGGTCTGCAAATCTGTTTTCGCTCGATCTACACGATCGTAGGGAAAAGTGTAAATTTTGATTTTCCTGCCAAATTTTTCCCGTGCCTCTGATTCGGTCAGCCCCGCATGTGCCACTTCCGGATCGGTGAACGTCGCCCAGACGATATTTTCGTAGTTAACTTTTCTCTTGACCGGCAACGGCAAAACCGCATTGGGAACAGCAATTCCGGCGTGATATTCAGCGATGTGACTGAACTGATACGAGCCGATGACATCTCCGCAGGCGTAAATATTTTTCGCCGTGGTCCGCAGTGTAGCGTCAGTTTTGATGCCTTTGCGATCAAATTCGACGCCCGCATTTTCCAAATTCAAGCCGTCCACGTTGGGCCTTCTGCCGACAGCGATCAACACAGCATCTGTTTCGACCTCTCTGCTTTCGCCATCGTGATTCCCAACCACAGTAACGATCACTTTATTTCCTTTTTTCCCCAGCTTCGTAGCTCGGGACTGCGTCAAAAATGTAACGCCGTCAGCAACCATGCGATCGACGAGAAACTTTACCATTTCCGGTTCCTCGCGCGACAAAATCTGATCGGTCATTTCCACCTGGGTCACTTTCACGCCGAGTCGGCTCAGGGCAGAAGCCATTTCCGTGCCGATGGGTCCGCCGCCGATGACGACCATCGAGTCCGGTAATTTTTCCAGTTCAAAAATATTTTCATTAGTGAGATAGGGCACGTTCTCTATTCCCTCGATCGGCGGAACAAACGGACTTGAGCCGGTGGAAATAATGAATTTATTTGCCGAAACAACTTCATTGCCAATTTGCACGCGATGGTTGTCCAAAAATTTCGGTGGGCCGATGAAAACTTTAATGCCCATTTTTTCAAAGACTTCAGGTTTTTCTTCCTGATATACATTCTCGCGAATTTTTCGCACATGAGCCATGACGTTATCAGTATTCAACTCGAAATTTCCGTTTGCTCGCAAACCATATTTTTCCATTGTTTTCACAAAATGAGCGATTTCGCTGGATTTGATCAACGCCTTGCTGGGCACGCAGCCGTACCAGGTACAATCCCCGCCGATTTTTTCTTTTTCCACCAACGCCACTTTTTTGCCCAATTGGTTGCCCAGATTTGCCGCGCTGATACCGCCGGAACCGGCGCCGATTACCATTAAATCAAAATCATAATTCGCCATAATAGCCTCTCTTTTTTCCTCCGAAAACTCGAAGTTATTTTTTCAATTTTTATCTTTGAGCGCTGAAGTTTTTGCGGTCAAAAAACTTTTTTATTTTTCTGCTTTATTAAATTTCCAGATGCGCGGCACAATCATCATGATTGTCAGCGCCGCCATCGTGCTGATGAAAAAGCTCAGCGGCAACGATATTTTTGAAACCAACATCCAGTGCAGTAATCTCTCGGCGCCGACGAACAGAACAATCAGCGTACCAGCCGCAAAAAACCAACTGCGAAATTTTATCGTTTTCCCGCACTCGGGACAGGCAAATTTGCCAAATTTGTCCCACGCATTTAATATCGAAACAGGTCCGATTTCTGCGCCACATTCCGGGCAAATCCCGGATTTATTTTCATTTACCATTCTCTCACCTAAAAGTTAATTTCCCACAGTCTCGTTCGCTAAATCTGCGGTTTGTTTATTGCTTTTCAATTTTTTGTAGATTGTCGGAACAAACATGAGCAGAAAGAAGAATCCCAGCGCAGCAAAAAATTGCACCGAAATCACATTGTCCAACGAACTGCCCAACACCGCGTTAATGAATCCGCCCGGCGCCATGCCGATGAACGAGGCCCAGAAAAAGTCGCGAAACTTCATCTTCGACAGACCGCCGCCAAAATTCACGGCATCGTACTGAAAAAGCGGGATCAGGCGCATGAACAGCATCATGCGAAAGCCGTTTTTTTCAATGTTGCTGTCAAATTTTTTGATTTTTCCCTTGTGTAGCCACGCAAAATTCTCAATAAATTTTCTCCCGAAATACCGCGCAATAAAAAATGACAGTGATGCCCCCAGAGTCGCACCAATTAAAATATAAAGAGTTCCCATCCATTTACCGAATGTCAAACCGCCGGCGAGGGACATCATTCCGACAGGAATAATCAAAACCGCGCCGCGGAGTGCATAGATTAAAATAAATATCACCGGCGCCCAGATGCCAAAATGGAGAATAAAATTGCGAATTTTTTCAGGTTTGAAATCAGATACTTCCAGCGGCGTGAAGCGAAACAGCGCCACAATCGCTACAACAATTCCGACGAGAACGAGCGGCCGCAGCCATTTTGCATTCGATTTTTTTTCATTTGTTACCATTTAAAGCTCCCTTTTTTCGCCATTTCAAAAGTTTCAAACCTTTGAAATGGTTCTCTTATTAATCTATTGTTTTTCACAAATTAAGGCTTCATAAATTTCGTGTTCGGATGCGCCTGTTTCCACTGACTCCAGGGCACTTTCGACGACGTAATTTCGTCCAGCACAACATCCGCGTATTTGCCGCTGATGCAGAGCAGAGAAAAAAAGAACGACAACTTTTTAGTCATCATTTTGCTCCTCCAATTGTTTGGTGGGAACAAACTGTTCTTCAAAAATTGTTTTCAAAAAATCGAACAACTTTTGCCGGTAATAATAGTGCTCTCTGATATTTCTTTTCTTCAAAAATTTCCACAACTGCACCAGATCGTCGTAAGTATCGATGTCGTTTTTCACTTCAATTTGCGAAAGCGAAAGTTCGTTTTGTTGAATGCGTGCGATGGTCTGACGCAATACCTTGTCGGTGCTCCAAATAATATTTTCGAACAAAACTTTTCTCGGTTTCTTCATTCCGATTAAATAATAGCCACCGTCCAGGGACGGTCCTAAAGTCACGTCGGAATTTTCCAACACCGAAAACGCTCGAATGATCGTCGTCAAATCGATGGTGGGAATGTCGCTGCCGATGAGAACAACTTTTTCAAATCCTTTCTTGAGAATTTGCTTGATCGCATTGTGCATTTTCTCACCAAGATCGTCGCCCTGTTGCGCATAATATGCCATGTCATTGCCCAGCCAATCTCTAAATTGACCAACCGCGCTTGGGGGAGCGCAAAATATCTTTACCTGGCAAAAATCGACGTTCCTGAATTGGTCGACGAGTTCTTCGACCATCACACGGTACAATTTCAAAATCTGCTCTTCGCGCAAAGGCGGATTGAGACGGGTTTTAACCTTGCCCGATTGAGGTGCTTTGACGAAAATTAGCAGCGCATTATTTCTTTTCATTTAAAGACCAATCGTAATTTAGAAATTTAATTTTCGGTTGATTTTTTAAAATGTATTCCTGATCTAATTTAGGCAAATATTTGAAAATAAAAGCCAGTACGAATTTTTCTTCTTTCGAGTAATCAACATTTTGAAGTTTTTCGCTTTGATAATTGGAAAAATCCCCGCGATACCAGTCAAAAATAGACGACAAAAACAGTTGATTTTTGTTTTTATTCAATCTCACTTTTTCCGCATCCATAATAAATTTCTTCGCCGCGGCATCGAGTCTTTGATCCAGATTTTCTGCCTGGAACGCGCGATTTTCCAATTTGGGACAGCCGACAGACGCACAAACCAGAACAAAATGAATGCGCGGATCAGCAAATTTTTTGCGCAAGATTTCGTGCTCAATCTGATTCAGCGTCAAATCTTTTCCCATGACTTTGTGCCAGGCGCGATCCCAGACATTTCTGATCTGGCGAATACTGCTCTTCGGGAAACGCGCGCGAGCGAGCAATCCGCCGTATTGAATGGGATAATTTTGCAGGATCGCCTCCAGCGTCAACGCGTTGTAGGCGTTGATCCAGAATGCTTTTTGTTCATTTGTCGCCCAGTTTTTAAATTCGTTTGCGTCAACGCGCTCCAATTTAGTCAAATATTCTGTGAGCGGATCGTGATTTTTCTGCAGTGCGGCGTAATCCACCCATCCCTGCGAAACATACTTTTGCAGAATGGCGTCAAACAACGAGTGATCAAATTTTTCCGCAGCAGCAATAATATTCCACATTATCATTGTCATGATTCCCATGATTAATGTTCGTTTTTTCATTTTCTCTCCGAATGTTGAGAATTCTTTTTTTCTATTGCTGCTCAAAGATAACTAAATCCCACCGCGAAAACTGTAACCTGCTTCACAAAATGGGCAAAAAAATCTCTTTGATGAATTTTTCTGTCACATAAATTTTAATTTTTTGAAAAGCGAAATCATTTTTCAAAAATCTGTCCGGCTGAAGATACTCCACAAACGCCATGCTGCACCAACTCACGCCGCGCAAACAGGTCAAATACCAAAAGACATCGACCTCACGGCGCAATTCACGATAATCCGCGCCGCTCATTTCAGCATACTTTTTTAAAAATTTTTCAATCTGTTCCGCTGAAAAACGAAAATTGGTCTTCCAGAATGTCGTCGTGGGCACAAGAAAATGGCTCAAATCCTGCGCCGGAATGGAAAACAGCGCCTTTTCCCAATCCACCAATTTGATTTGTCCCGAATTGTCATCGATCAAAAAATTACTCGAATTCACTTCGGTATTCGTGAGCGCTAATCTTTGCCAAGGCACTGGTTCATGATATTCGTCAATAATCTTCTGCACAGAACCAAAAACATCTCGCAATAATTTTTTGATTTTCAAATCGCCAAGTGGACTGTGCAAATAAACCGTCGCCATACTCTGACACTCGCGAAAAATTTCCCGCGCCGGCTGGTCCGCGACGATGAGCGGGCTATTTTCCGAATAGCCGATCTGATGAATTCTGGCAAACACATCCACGGCTTTCAGGTAATCTTTCTCGTATTCCAGCCATCGTCCGGGTACAAATTCCATCAGCAACATACCGAAAGGAGATAATGCAAACGAATCATCGCAAAAATAAGGTTTCGCCGTGACGCCGGTTTGTTCGAGCAATTTCAGCGTCTCAAACTCGTAGCGAATCTGATTTTTCAAATGCATCTGACTACCGGTGTTCAGCCGCAACACGGTTTTTTTTCCCGGCGATTTGAGCAGGAAATTGACGTTGTATTCCCCCTGCGCCAGAAATTCCACCGCAATTTCGCGCGCGTCACTGACGCCCATTATTTCCTGAACCCGTGAGATTTCCAAATATTTTTTCGCGATTGACAAAAAAGAGTGGGACATTGCATTTCTCCGCTGATAAAATCGGTTTCGAGTTTCAGCTTTTTAGTCAACTGAAAACTCCGATCTCTGAACTCTAAAACTTATACCATTTCGCCAGCGATTCCGCCGACGCGCCTAATTTCCAGGCAATTTGCAGCATCCAATTGCGCACAAGGTTTTTGATTATTCCTTCCTCGATCCAGCGTCTCGCTGATGTGCGGATGCGCAGGGGCAAAATGGCGATTTTCCCTTCTTTTTTTAACCGAGTACAAAAATCCATGTCTTCCATTAGCGGAATTTCTTTGTAGCCGCCCATGCGTTGGAAAACATTCCGCCGCACGAAAATGCCCATATCGCCGTAAAAAGTCTGCAAAACGTGATTCTTGTGATTAGACACAAACTCCGCGAAACGAAAAAACCAGCCGTCGGCGTCCAGGCTGTACTCGAAAGCGCCGCCGACAACTTCGGGATCAGAAAGAATCTTTTTCAGTGCCGCCACTGAATCCGGATGAGGAAAACAGTCTGCGTGGATGAACCAGAAAATATCTCCATTTGCCCTTTTTGCGCCCGCATTCATTTGCGCACCTCTCCCCCGCCGTTGTGAAGGAACGACTTTTGCCAGCGGCGCGGCTAATTCGGCAGTCCCGTCATGGCTGTCCGCGTCGGCGACGATGAGATCAAGATCAGAATCCAGATTTTTCAAATATGCGAGTAGCGACCGTATATTTTTAGCTTCGTTGAGCGTGGGGATGACCACCGATATTTTCAATATTAGTTCTCTCCTGCGATCAAATAGGCGAAGAAAGTTTCCGCTGGATATTTTCCTTCAGCGCGTGGTAATTCATGGGATGAATATGCAACAATTCTCCGTCCACAACCCACGCCGGGATTATGGTTATTGGTAATTGCTTAAGCGAACCAGATATTTTCGCCGGTGAGACTCGCTTGATTTTCACATCCAGTTCCTTTGACAATCTTTTTTCTATCTCCGTCATGATTTTAAACGAAATACAATTTTTATCAATAATTAGCTCAATAGTCATTGCTTCCTCAATATTAGCAGCTTCCATCCGCAATGGCAAAATTAATCGTCAAGGAACGAACTGTCGCTTAAAATAGTGAAATTCGCCCGAAAAAGCAACAATATTTTTTGCACGGATTTGCTTATTCTCAAATCTATTAAAATCGACCCATCTGCGCTTTGATAGCCGACTTCAATTTTATCTTTCAAAAGATAAACAATTCCGACGAAAATATCTGTAAACCAGTTCACAAAATTGACAATAGTTGTCACGCGTAGCTTGTCTTCCGGCTGATTGAAAGTAATGAACTTTGTCATCTGAGAAATAATTGGCGGGTTCATTTCAAATCAAGACGGTGACTTACTGAGAAAGCTGAAAAGTCGGAAGCGGATTGACAAAAATGGCGAGAATAACTGTACTGGATTTAACTTTTTATTTTTAAAACGGAAATAATCCTTGAAAATATCCGGTGTAGAGATGCTGCAATTCTTCCAAATCGTCCTCAATAGACCAGGGTAGTTCTTTGGCAAAGGCATCTAACGAAATTACAGCGTTCGCCAGCGCGTCCTTCATGATTGCCGGGCGCAAACGACGAACAATGCCGCTATTCACTTTTTGAATTTCCAAATACAATGTGCGTAATTCTCGCAACTCGAAATCTCCTTTGCGTCCGCTTTTTTCCAGAAAATACTGGCCGATGAGATAAGAACCGACGGAACGAAACACAGTCTCGTCAATAGAAGCAAAAGGCAGATGAAAACGAACCATCGGTTTGAGGACTTCCATGACCGGGCAACCGCTCGTTACCATAAAAATTCCCAGCATGGACCCCAGACCGCGCTGCACCGTTGTCATTTTAAAGTAAGTGCGTTGCGGAGTCTCAATTTCGACTCCGGCTTCATCGTAAGAATCCACCGACTTGAAAAATTCAAACAGATCGACAATACTGACAGCGATGGGGCATCGTGGCTGAACTTCTGGCTTCAGCGGGCAATTCTCGCATTGTGAGAATTGGAGCTTGGTCCAGGCCGGAAGCTCTTTCTGCGGCGAAGACGGGATGTAATCGAGAGTCTGGGCGTCTAATAAAATGGTGAACCGTTTTTCTGAATCATCTTCAAATGTGAATCGGTAGCGGAATGCTATGACGTCGGACATGGATGCCTCGTATTTTTTTTGAATTCAGAGCGGAAGCTTTACTCATAATATTAAAAATAACGCCCCATTTCAAGCGCTATTTCATCTGGAGTCTCTTTTTTTTGATTTTCTTCGCTGATAACAAATCTCATTTCTCTGCTTGTTTAATATAAACTTGCCCCCAGATTTCTCAAAATCCGCGATATTCTTCAATTACATTATCGTATTTTTAATTGAAGAATGCAACATTCAACGTTTCCAAATGCAAAAAAACGGTTAAAAAACGGGCATAGCGATTCACGCATTTTATCTAATGCAAAATTTGTACCGCTGCCGTCACTATTCCTGTGAAAAATGGATAAAGCCAAATTGAAGGTTTATTTTCGGAATGATAAAAAGCATTTTTTCGTTGACGTTTGGAAAATTGCCATTGGTTGTACATTCAAAGGAGATGTCTCGCTGTAATTTTTTCGATGTAATTAATTGATTTTTAATATCATTAACCTTTCCGACAACAGTTCATTAAGAATGACTTAATCTCACTGAGTTTAATTCCATATTTGCAATTTCCGGAAAATCGGCAAAATTTTTTTTTGATAGAAAACTGTCACCTCGCAATTTTTTGCAACGCTTTTCGATTTGTAAGGTAAATATATTTCGATTCGAAATTGATATAGCCCAATTTTTTAAAATTATTGAGCACTGAACTGGTCATTTCTCGTGTCGCCCCTATTAGATTCGCCAATTCCTGCTGAGTAAGCTTGATATTAATCCGTTCCCCATGTTTGGTTTCCAGCAAATGTTTTTCCGCTAACCTGAGCAAGAGCCGCGCCAGCCGCGAAGGCACATCGCGGAACAGCAACTCTTCCAACCTGTTTTCAATTTGGCGAAAACGGAAACCAATCAATTTATTCAATCGGAGAGATAGTTCCGGTTTATTTTGCAGCAAATCCTCAAAATCCCGACGTCGCATGGTACAAATCAAGCTGTCTTCCATAGCTACCGCCGTAGTCTCTCGCGGCGTTTCATTGAATAAACCCAATTCACCAAAAATCTCCCCAGGCTCCAGCAAAATTATCGTGTATTCTTTTCCTGACTCGTCGATGCGCGAAACTTTCACTCTTCCCTTTTTCAAAAAATAAAGCGACTCGTTGGGGTCGCCTGCCAAATAAACCGGTTGCTTCTTCTTTACCAGTGTATCGATGACTATATTGCTGAGCGATTCCATTTCTTGCTGGTTCAGAGATTGCAGAAGATTAAATTTTTTTAAATACCAAATGCGTTCGTGTTCCATAATCCCTCCCTATTTTATCCTCACAGAGCGAAATACCTTAACTTTGGACAAAATTTTTTCACTCACTCCTGCACTCTTTGAAATTTCAAAAACTTTCAGAAAAATTTTTTTCTTTTTTTAATTATCCCTCTGATCTGAGCACTTAATGACTTCCCTCAAACTCAGTTACTTCAGAGCCATAAACAAAATATCCCCGATGAGTGTCGAGGATATTTTGTTATTGTACGTTTTCATTTTTACAGTTGTTATTCACGTTTTCCCAATTGTACATCGAGCATCACCATGCCGTGCCCAGTGTCGCCCATTCTTTCGAACCATTGAACGACCTGAGAAGCGTTGGCTTCTTCTTCCACCTGCTCGGTGATAAACCATTGCAACATGATAGACGAGGCATAGTCTTTTTCGCTCTCCGCTAATGCAGCCAGATCATGAATTTTTCGGGTGATAAATTTTTCATGTTCGTACGCCGCCTTGAAAGCTTCCTTGGGAGATTTCCACTCTTTTTGTGGCCGGGCCAGTTCGAACAATTCGATTCTGCCGTCTCGCTCCTGCAAATGCTGGAAAAATTTCATCGCATGTCCGAGTTCTTCCTGCGCCTGAGATTTCATCCACTTCGCCATTCCGTCGTAACTTTCGTCATGGAAATAAGCCGCCATTGACAAATAAAGATAGGATGATTCCAATTCATGCTTTATCTGCTCATTGATCGCTTTGACCATTTTTTCACTAATCATAAATCTACCTCTTCAATTAACCGTTAAATTTCGTTATTTACCTAATCAATTTGATTAGCCAAATCAAAAAAAGATTCGCTAATCAGCGCATTAAAACTTAACAAATTTGTCGCTGGACACGCCACAAACAGGGCAGTTGTCAGGCACGTCATCGTCGATATGGGTGTAGCCGCAAATCGGGCAGACGTACACAGATTGGACATCCATGTCTTTGTCTTTTTTCGCTGATTCTTTGGCATCCTGATAAAATTTGGAGTGAATTTTCTCCGCTTCTACGGCGTAGCGGATGGATCTTTCAGCATCTTTTTCACCTTGCAATTTGGCAATGGCATCGTAAGCCGGATACATCTCCTCTACCTCAAAATTTTCGCCGTCGATTCCTGTTTGCAAATTTTCAATTGTGCCCTTGACGTAGCCCAAATTTTTCGCATGATTCTTCGCATGGACAAACTCTGCATAAGCAATGGCTTCGAACAACTTAGCGATGTTGGGGTAGCCATCTTTTCGGGCGACTTCGGCGAAAATCGTGTATTTCATGTGCGCCATGGATTCGCCGGCAAACGCTTCGCTCAATGATTTTTCAGTCATTTTTTTCATAACAATCCTCCAATAAGTTTTGTCATTAGTTGTAATAAAAAATTAAATTTTTCAAAAATAATTCCAGTTGCCATCGAGGGATCACATCGGCCAAAATTGATTATTGCTCCAGATTTGCTCTTTAAGTTCGCGATCGAGATCGCTCAAAAACTGCAAATGAGTCCGTTCCCAATTCGCCAGCCAACGGAAAAGAGCAACTTCATTTTCGTCGTTAGATGTCTCGGCTCGCTCACTGTAATATTGGACGGCTTTCTCTTCCATCGCCATTGCCGCGGAAATCGCCGCCGCTTCAAAATCAGCGCCGCTAATCTCATTGCAAATTTTCTCAATGAGCACTGCTGAGCTCGCGCTATCCGGCGTGTCCTGATATTTTTTTGGTTCAATGGTTCCGTTTTTGACAAGTTTGGTGTAATGATCAGAAAGAATGGCAATGTGCTTTTGCTCTTCAGCGGCCATCGTATCAAAAATATCTTTGACGCTCTCGCTTCCGGTTTGTTTTGCTACTGATTCATAAAATGTTTTGCCATTAATCTCCAGCAAAATAGCACCTTTCAGTATGTCGATCATATTTTCACTCATAACTTCCTCCGATTCTTGCTCTATTTTTTAGATATTTTTGCCATGCAATCTTTGCAAATGCCGATAAAATTTCCGTGCACCTCCTCGACTTTATGCCCCCGTTCTTCGACAAATTCACGAAAAGTACAAGGTACGTCGATATCGATGATTCGATGGCAAACTTTACAAATAAAATGGTGATGAGAGTCAAAATTATATTCGTAATGGGCCTCGGAATCCAAAGTGGACAAAACTGACGCCAGCCCATGTTTGCTCAAAACACCGAGGGTGTTGTACACTGTTGTTTTTGACAGAGTGGGCACTTTTTTGTAGAGCGCGCTATAGATCATGTCCACAGTCGGATGGTTATGATGTTTTTCCAGGTACTCCAGAATTTTGATCCGCTGGAATGTAGGTTTAATTCCTTTCTCGACGAGCATTTTTTTGTATCGTTCCATAGGCCTGCATTTTAAATTAAGAATGACTATCAATTTAAAATGAATATAAATTAAATTAATTTCAAAAGCAAGTATTTTTTTTATCTGTGGGAAAAAAACTTCAACTCGAAAATGCCATTAGTCGGCATCTTCAAAATAGACTGCATGTTCAATAAAATTTAAAGTCACTGAAGAAAATTTGCGTTTGACTATTGACATTCTTGACTTATTTTATTAAATTGAAAATCATTTCGAATTGCATGAGCCTATTTTTCGCTATCAATTAGTCCAATGAAAGGGAATCCGAATGATTTGCGCTGCTTCGCCGATGTTTCCGTTACTGGTTTTCATTTTGAGCGCACTTTTTTTGACGTTTTCAGTTATTCCCAAGCCTTCAGATAATAAAAATCGCCTCGTTATTTTGAACGCTCGCGTGTGGACTGGCGCTCCGGAAAAACCTTTCGCACAAGCCATTGCCATTGAAAATACAACGATCATCGCCGTGGGAAGCAATGCTGAAATACAGCCCTTCGTGGACGAAAATACCCGCATCATCGACGCTGAGGGCAAAATGATCGCGCCCGGTTTCATTGATTCTCACCTCCATCTTTTGGAAGGCGGCTGTCGTTTAGCTTCGGTGCAATTGCGAGATGCAAATTCCAAAAAAGTTTTTGTCGAGCGAGTCGCCGAATTTGCCAAAACATTGCCTTCAGGCGTCTGGATTACCGGCGGCGACTGGGATCACTCGCTCTGGGGCGGCCAATTGCCAGCAGCGGAATGGATCGATAGCGTGACGCGGCACAATCCGGTGTGGCTCAGTCGGCTCGACGGACACATGGCGCTGGCGAATAGCAAAGCGATGGAAATTGCCGGCATTTGTGCCGCGACAGAAGATGTTTCAGGGGGAACAATTGCCCGCGATAGTCAGGGAAATCCCACCGGCATTTTCAAAGACAACGCCATGACGCTCATTGAAAAATTTGTCGCCGAGCCGAGCGAAAAAATGAAAAATCGCGCTCTGCAAAATGCCCAGGCATATCTTGCACAAAATGGCGTCACTTCAGTTCATCACATGGGAACGTGGGAAGATGTGCACGTTTTTCAACACGCGCTCAAGAGAGATCTGCTCACGACAAGAATTTACGCTGCTGTTCCCATTTCTTCGTTCAAAAAATTGCACCAATTCATTCAAAAAAATGGCGCCGGCAATCCGTGGCTCAAAAGCGGCGGATTGAAGGGATTTGCTGACGGCTCCCTGGGTTCGCACACTGCCGCATTTTTCGAACCCTTTCTGGACGCGCCGGACAACAACGGTCTTCTGCTAAATTCACCGGATTCGCTCTACCATTGGATTAGTCAGGCGGATAAATTGGGCTTGCAACCCATTGTTCACGCCATCGGCGATCGCGCCAATCATATTTTGCTGGACATCTACGAACGTGTAATCTCTGAAAACGGAGAACGAGATCGCCGCTTTCGCATCGAGCACGCGCAGCATTTGCGCAGCGAAGATATTCCCAGATTCGGGAAATTGGGAATTATCGCCAGCACCCAACCCTATCATCTCATCGACGACGGCAGGTGGGCGGAAAAAGTCATCGGACACGAGCGGGCAAAAACAACTCACGCGCTCAAATCGCTGCTGGACAGCGGCACAAAATTAACGTTTGGCAGCGACTGGTACGTGGCGCCCCCGAATCCGATCATGGGCATTTATGCCGCAGTGACGAGGCGGACGCTTGATGGAAAACATTCGGATGGCTGGATTGCGGAGCAAAAAATTTCCGTCGAACAAGCCCTCCGCGCCTACACGATCAATGCGGCTTATGCTTCTTTCGATGAAAAAATCAAAGGCTCGCTCGAACCCGGAAAATTAGCCGATCTTGTAATACTGGATCAGGATATTTTTGCTATTCCGCCGGAACAAATTCGCAATGTGCAGGTTGTGATGACTATTGTTGGGGGGAAAATTGTATTTCAAAAATAATGGCAAAAAATTAAAACAAAAAAATCGACACAAATTCACTGAACCCAAACCCAGACCTCAAACGCGTTTTACCCATCGGAGGTGAAAATGAAAGTCAAAATCGACGATGTGATAATTACTGACCGCATTCGTCAAGAACTGCACGATCTCTCTGAGCTCAAAAGCTCCATTCGTCAGGTCGGTCTGCTGAATCCCATCATCATTAATGAAGAGTATGAACTTTTGAGCGGATTCCGCCGTCTGAACGCCTGCCGTCAATTAGACTGGAAAGAAATCGACGCCATCATGGTGCACACCGGCGACGACGAATTGAAAAAAATCGAAGTGGAATACCACGAAAATATCGGGCGAAAAGACTTGACTGAAGTCGATATCCAGGCCTACGAAAGAAAGCGTCAGACACTTTTGAATCCACCTAAGAGATTTCGCTTTTTCAATATTTTTAAATTTATTGTGGAATTTTTCCGCCATTTATTTCATGGAAGAAAAAATCTGAAAACAAAAAATTAGCGGATTCCAGGTAAAAAAAGATTACCTGTCTCGATTTATCAAAAATTTATTTTCTCACCGCCGGCAATGAGAAAATCTACCGATTCTTTTTCGGGATAAGTGTCCGGACAAAATAGCTGGTTAGCAGCGCAAATTTTCAAAAAAATATTTGAACTAAATTTCTGGAAAAAAAATGAATTGGATCACTTCACCGGAAGCGTGGATTGCCTTATTTACACTAACCGCGCTGGAAATTGTTTTAGGAATAGACAATATCATCTTTATCTCAATCATCGTGGGGAAATTACCCCTTCAGGTCAGAAATAAAGCCCGCTCCATCGGGCTGGCGCTGGCAATGATAACGAGAATTTTACTGCTGCTGGTACTGAGCTGGATCATGACCCTTTCTCAGCCGCTGTTTTTTCTCTGGCGTTGGGAATTTTCCGGGAGAGATCTCATTCTGATTGCCGGTGGATTGTTTTTGCTGGCAAAGAGTACTCACGAAATTCACACCGCTCTCGAGGGAGACGAAACCGAATCAGAAGCCACCAAATCAGCCAGTTTCTTCAGCGTCGTCATGCAAATTTCCCTGTTAGACATCATTTTTTCTCTCGATTCCGTGATTACAGCCGTAGGTCTGGCGGAGCAGTTGGCAGTGATGATCATTGCCATTGTGCTCGCTGTGGGAGTTATGATGCTTGCAGCGCGCGCGATCGGCAATTTCGTGGACGCGCATCCAACAATAAAAATGCTCGCACTGAGTTTTTTGATTTTAGTGGGCGTCTCGCTCTTGGGAGAAGGGCTCAATTTTCACATTCCCAAAGGCTACATCTATTTTGCCATGGCATTCTCTTTTCTGGTGGAAATGCTCAATTTGCGCGTCCGAAAAAAAGTCCGGCGGAAACCGGTTAAATTGCACAAAGCTATTGAAAGCGCTTAGTTTTTGTTGTTTGCAGCAATGGGCGCATGGGATTTTAATCGCAACTTTCTTCATTTTTTTCTTGACATTTTCACAAAATTTTGTTATTTTTAATTGCAAAAAATGTCAAAATCGCAAAATTTTGATAATTTTGCAATTGCGGTTAAATTTCTTTGTGCCATGCTCATTCAATGAAGGAGGTGAAACTTTCGGTGGCAGAGCGAGTAACCGGTACGGTCAAATGGTTCAACAAACTGAAAGGCTTCGGTTTCATTACGCGCGAAGACGGAGATGACATTTTTGTTCATTACACTGCGATCCGCGGCGCCGGCTTTCGTGCGCTCGAAGCTGACGAAAAAGTTGAATTTTCTATTGAGGAAACTGAAAAGGGGCCTCAGGCTCAAGATGTTGTGCCGCTTTCTTGAGAGCGACAAAAGAAAAACTTGAAGCGACGTGAACCCCAACAGTGGCAACGTCGCTTTGCTTTTTTTAATGACGCGCTCCATCCTAAAATTCTGCAAAAAATTTGCTAAATTATCAATAAATCGGAGTTCCGCCATGAAAAAACAACCCTATCGATCCATGCCAAATTTTTCAATCATGACCAGACGAACATTTTTGCGAACAGGCAGCGCCATCGGCACGGGCATTGTGCTGGGTACACCGGCGATTTGGGCAAAGGAACAGACCAAAAACCCGGCGCGTCCGAAAACAAATGTGGAAGAGGCGCTGGCGATTCCCAAAACTCCATTTTCGCTACCCGGCAAATTCCCCGGAAAAGTCGTAAAAACTCAAAATGATAGTGCCACCAAAGATGAAAAATTTGACCAGCAAGTTGTCCGAGAAATGGTTTTCAACGGCATTGAAAAATTGACAGGGAAAAGCGCGGCAGAGGGCTTCGGTTTATTTTTCGACAAAAAGGACATCGTCGGCATCAAAGTCAATCCTGTGGGCGCCGGTCTCATCAGCACGCGGCTGGAAGTTGTCCGCGCGGTCATCGACTGGCTTACCGAAAACGGCCTTTCCCGAAAAAATATCGTCATTTGGGATCGTTTCGATTACATGCTGGCGGACGCCGGCTTCACAGCAGAAAATTTTCCTGGCGTCAAAATTGAAGGGCTGCAAACCATGGACGAGGAAGCTGCCATGGGCAAAACGAGCGACAACAGCCGCTGGCTGCGAAAAGACGGCAAACATGTCAGCCTCGACAATTTCGACCAGAAAGTTTACTACTGGGTCGATGTCGAAGGTCCTAAAGATCTCGCCTATTTGAACCAACACGTTGTCAATGGCAAATATTCCTATTTCGGAAAATTACTCACGCAGAAGCTGACAAAAATCATCAATATTCCGGTGTTCAAAAATACGGGAAACGGCATTTCCATGGCGACGAAAAATTTGGGCTACGGCTCCGTTTGCAACACCAATCGTTTGCACCGGCCGTTATTTTTTGACGTCTGCACCGAAGTGCTGGCATTTCCGGTGATCCGCGACAAACTGGTACTGAACATCACCGATGGTTTGCGCGCCCAGTACGATGGCGGCCCCGGCCCTAACGCGAAATTCACTTACACGTACAACACGCTCTTTTTTGCCACGGACCCTTTCGCGCTGGACATGACCTGTCACAATTTGCTGGTGCAAAAAAGAAAAGAAATGGGCGTTAAAGTGAACGAACATCCGCGATTCACCGAATATTTGCGTTACGCAGAGAGGCTGGGAATAGGAGTTGCAGATCCGGCCAAAATTGAAGTTATTTCAGCTTAATTCTGTTTGATTCTTTAAATTTGTTCAAGGAAAAAATAATGAGAAAACCGCTGGTCGCAATTTTTGCTAATATCCTTTTTTTGAAAATTCTCATTTGCTCAGCAACGCCAGCGGACTCGACGATTTTTTTGCAGAAAAAAATCAACGGCTGGGAACGGCAGAATCCGCCGCAAATTTTTGCCGGTACCGCTCTTTTCAATCACATCGACGGCGGCGCCGAGCTATTTCACGAGTTCGGTTTCCGGCAACTTTTCGTTTTGGATTTTAAAAAAGATTCGCTCCAGCTTTCACTGGAAATTTACCAAATGGAAAACCCCACAGCAGCGCTGGGGATTTATTTGCTGAAATGCGGTAAAGAAACGCCAATCGCCGCAGTTCAGGCTCGAAACTCCGGCAACTACCTGCAAATAATCGCCGTGAAAAACAACGACTTCTTTCAGCTAAATAATTTTTCAGGGACAAAAAACGGGCTGAACGAATTGCCGTCTTTGCTCAATCCCATTCTTGATTCCATCGCTGAAACACCGGAGATTCCACTGCTGAAATACTTACCGCAAAAAAATCTCGTCACGGGAAGTATTTTCATTTTTCGAGGTCCCTATGCCCTGGAGCCGATTTTCACTTTTGGCGAGGGCGACATCTTTCAACTCAATGGGAAAATTTTTGGCATTGGTGCCGATTTTGATTCTGCCGGAGTAAAGTTCACCCGTTTGATAATCCCCTACCCTGATTCACTGGCAGCAAAAAAAGCCTACCAAAATTTTTTGACCTTTCACGATCCGTATTTGCAAATCATTCACAACTCCGCTCGAAAAACAGTGTTCAAAGATTTTCGCGGCAAATTCGGCAGCGTGGCGCTGATCAAAGAAAAAATTTTAATCAAAATAAATCTGTCAGCGGAACCTTGATCACATCACCCATGTTAAATATTTTTTTTGCAAACTGATTCGCGACTGAATTTCACACTGATTTTGGAAAAGAAAATTTGAAAGAGAAAATCGGATGACAGAACTGATTAAAATTTCGCTGCTTTTTCTGTTGGGAATTGTCGCCGGGTTCATCAATGTGATGGCTGGCGGCGGCTCCACACTCACTTTACCCATGCTGATATTTTTGGGACTGGACGGCGCAGTCGCCAACGGAACCAATCGCGTGGCAATTTTAGTACAAAATTTATCGGCTGTGCTTTCCTTCAAACAGGAAAATTTCTCCCAGTTCAAAACAAGCCTCAAATTGGCGGCTTTCACGCTGCCGGGAGCGATCATCGGCGCGCTGGTCGCGGTTTCCATCAGCAATGATTTGTTCAAAAAAATATTGGGCATGATCATCATCGGCGTCGTGATCACCATGGTTGTTCCCAGAGCGAAAAAAGATTTCGGCAGTGAAACTGGCAATTACAAGCCATATTTGCTCTACCCGGCGCTGTTCGGCGTTGGTTTTTACGGCGGGTTCATCCAAGCCGGCGTCGGATTTTTGATCATGGCAACGCTGCACTATTTGATGAAATTGAATCTCGTCCGCGTGAACATGCACAAAGTTTTCATCATTTTCATTTACACCATCCCAGCGCTGCTCATTTTCATTTTGACAAAAAATATTGATTGGATTTTCGGAATAGTGCTCGCCGGCGGCATGGCTTTTGGCGGTTGGTGGTCGGCAAAATTAGCGGTAAAACGCGGCGAAAAAGTGGTGCGCATTGTTCTCATGCTTGCCATGCTGATTATGGCATTAAAACTTTTGAAAATTATTTAACCGCTAAAATAATAAAGATTTTTGATTCGTCCCTTTCATTTTTCCCTGAAAAAAATATCAGTTCAAACCCGAGCAATTGACAAAAAAGGGTTCATTTCACCATATTGAAACAAACCCTTTTTTAATGTTAATTTTCCCAAAAATTAGTAAACTAATTGGCCGCCGTGATAGCCGATGGACGCGAATATCGGCAAATCCAGGAACACCAAAATGGGTAAAATTATTTCTATTCCCTGGGGCGATGCCAAAACATTTACGTCATGCAACATGGCTATCAAAACAATAATACTAAACACCGTGCCCAGTACGCTGAGGCCAATCTTCCACCTGATATGAGCCATTGGCTTTCCCAGATAATTTACTTTCCAGGACAGCCAGCCGGTGAGAAACGCAAAAGGGAGAGAAATAGTGCCCAGAACGTGAAGATACAAAATAGAATGTAAAAATGAGATATCGTCATTCAGCAAATAATACCACAAGAGAAAAAGTGTACAGGTTCCGTAAAAAGTCATGGGAAAATGAACAATCGCCGGATGGGGATGGCGTTTGAAAAAAGGGAATTTGTGCAAAAATTTTGCGATAAACTTTGGCAACGGCAGTTCGACCTCCGTGTCCTCGGATTTCGTTTCACCGACTTGTTGGAAACGATGCAGCATTTCCGCGCCGTGCGGCGCCGCCGCAAGCGCTTCCGTCAAATCAGCGCCAGCTTCGTGACGCCCCATGTGTTTGCCGTTTTTCCACAATTTACTTTCCGACACATCGTACACTCTGCCATGCGCCGCGACATAAGCCGTATTGCCATCTTTGCCATTATTTTTCTCTAACTCTTCTTTAGAAAATTCCAAATTGTCCTCCGAAATTTTTGTTGTTTTTTTTTATCAAACAGGGCAAAAAATACATCGTTTACTTTTTCCCCGCTGGTTTCAAAGGCATTACATTGAAAAATACTGTCAACGCCACCGGAAAATAGAGCACAACCAACAAAATGATGGGCACAATCATCGGCGCGAGTTGCGCTTGGCGCTGATATCCTTCGATCAAATAAGCGATAATCAGCAAAATTCCGGTCAAATTGTGAATTCGAATCGTCAACAGATTTGCCGGAGCTAATTTTTGCGGATCACGAAAATTCTTCGTTGCCACGGCGATCGCCTTTGTCAGCCACGGGAGTGTCACCAGACTGAGATAAATCCAGAAACTGGCTATTTTGAAAAGCGGGATAAGAATGATGATCAAATAAGCAATGATCATGTTCAAAGCGTAGAGGAAAACACCGGTTTTAGCGCCGAAAATGACTACCAGCGTTCTCTTTCTGCCGTCGCGATCCTGTGCCTCGTCGGGAATTTCGTTGATGGTGATCATGGAGAACATCATAAATCCCAGCGGCAAAACGACCAGCGCCGCTTCCGGAGAAAAAGAGTGCGCTTGCACAAAATAGGCGCCCAGACCGATGGTCAGAGAAAAATTTATCAATTGGGAAATTTCTCCGAGTCCGTGGTAGCCGTAGCGGATCGGCGGCGCTGTGTAAAAATACGCGCACGCCATGCCAAAAGCACCAATAGCGAAAACAATCCATCCGCGCTCTGCAGATAGAAACAAGCCAATGAGAATAGTGAGAAAATAGCCGAGAGAAAAAGCCTGCTTCATCTGCTCCGGCGTAATCACCCCACCCGTCAACGTGCCGCTGCCGCCGGAATAGGGATTTTTTTCGCGTTTTTTGGCGTCATCAATGGAGTGTTTGTAATCAAAATAGTCATCAGTCATGTTAAGCGCAATATGATTGAAAGTGACGCCCGTGACGACGAGGAAAAAATAGAAAGGAAAAAATTCGCCGGTAATCGCCCATGCTAAAACGCCGCCCAAAATCGCCGGCAGAATACTCGGCGGGACAAAATGGTAGCGAAACGCTTGCCACCACGCTCGGATGCTACTTGCCATAAAATAACGACTCCCGACTTTGTTTTGACACATTTTCCCGCTTTGTAATTATTCCAAATTTCAATATAGAAAATCAAACTTTAAAAATCAATAGCTTTTTCAAGCTCAATTTTTTGAATTGGCAATTGTTTTTGTATATCCTCTATTAAAGCACTTTTCCTTTTGACTAAAATTAGCACAATTTGCCAAAAATATTCTGCCGCGGAACTGACATTGAACCCTTTGCTAATGGCAAACATCAAGTAGAGTATGAAAGTAGCTACAATTTTTTTGCTGAAAATTTTTCTTTGTTGATGAGAATATATCGGTTCTTTTTTTGCCTTTTGAGTTTTGGAGACTTCGCGGCTGAATAATTACGAATATTTAAAAACCCTAAAACTGGAGTATATAATGAAAACGAAAAAATGGAATAAAAATAACATCCCCGATCAAACAGGTCGGGTAATCATCGTCACCGGAGCCAGCAGCGGCATTGGCTTTGAGACAGCGAAAGCGTTGGCTGAAAAAGGCGGAACAGTGGTACTGGCTGTCCGCAATACGGACAAAGGCAACGAAGCTTACGAAAAAATCAGGTCTGCCTTTCCCGTTAAATTAGTTCTGATGCCATTAGATTTGGCTGACCTGAAATCTGTGAAAAAATTTGCCGCAGAGTTCAAGGCAAATTTTGACCGATTGGATTTACTGATCAACAACGCCGGGGTGATGATACCGCCCTACTCAAAAACAAAGGACGGCTTTGAACTGCAAATGGGAACGAATCATTTGGGACATTTTGCGTTAACTGCCCTGCTGTTTGATTTGATCAAAAAAACGCCGAACAGCCGCATCGTAAATGTCAGCAGCGTAGCGCATAAATGGGGAAAAATCGATTTTTCGGACATCAATTGGGAAAAACGAAAGTACAAACCCATGCAGGCGTATGGAGACAGCAAGCTTGCCAATCTCTATTTCACATCTGAACTGAAACGAAATGCAGAAAAAGTAAATCAAAGCGTAATCGTCGCCGCGGCTCATCCGGGCTGGTCAGCGACAGCGCTCCAGAGACACTCCAGTGTTTTTTCGTTCTTCAACAACTTTCTTGCGCAAAGTCCGAAAATGGGCGCCTTACCCACATTGTACGCCGCGATCGCCAACGATGTGAACAGCGGTGATTTTTTCGGCCCGTCGGGACTGCTGGAATGGCGCGGCTATCCGCAAAAGGTTCAATCGAATGAACTTTCCCGTGATGCTTCAGTCGCTGAAAAATTGTGGGAAGTTTCCGAAAATTTAACCAAAATCAAATTTGTGATTGGCAAAAAATAACTGTTACGGATTTTCAGCGCAAATTTTCTCAAACATCAATTACTAAATTTTAGCCGGATTTTGCCGTAAATCTGGCTTTTTTTTGCCGTTCAAATTCTCGCCACCCCTAAAAAAACCGCGTGCAAACTCACGATGATCACCAGAAAAATAATTCTTGCCCGATTTGCCTCAATTTTGCCAAAACGATATTCGATGGAATTCTCATGGCAGGAACCTACGCAGTCGCCGCACAAAGTGCAGGTAAAACTTGGCTTTCTATTTTTGACATCGTTCATCGATAACGCTTGATAGCGGCAGACTCGCGTGCAGGCGCCGCATTCAGTACAGGAATCATTGATCCGAATGCGAAACGGATTAATTTTGCCCAATGCATTTGCCAGCAAACCGATGGGACAATAAACCGTGCAATGAATCATGGAGCCCTTTTTTCGTGAAAGAATGCCCATGATTCCCACACCCAACAAGCCAAACGCAGCTCCGAGAATCGTGGCATAAAATGAATCGACTCCGGCAAGCCGCAACAGGAGCGAAACAGCGACAATCATCAGCAAAATTCCTAATCGCGCCGCATGACGCCACCGCGGCAGAATAGCCGGTTTTCTGGCGCCATTGCTGGCAAAATTATCCCAAGCGCCGATGTAGCACAGATGGCTGCACCAGGCCGGACCTACCAGCAGAATCGTCGTCAAAAACAAGATGGGCATAAAAAATCCAGAGCCGCGAAAGATCGGCCCGGCAACGATCATCGCCGGAATGGGCAAGTGCAACTTTCCGGTCATGAGAAATTTTTCCGCGCCTAACAAACCGATCAATAGCTGTCCGAAAAAGACGACAGAAAAAAATAACCAGATGCGCAAGCGCCATTTTTGCTGCTCTTGGGGATCAAACATTTTTTCCACCAAAAACCCAGCGTACAGCGCTAAAACAGCAATTTCCAACCAGCCCAAAGAGGGAAAAAATCTCTCAGCCAACAGCATCGGATTGGCGACTTTGATTTGCACAATTGCCAACAAACCAGCGGTCAAAAGAATTGAAGCGACTACTCCGCCGTCAATCTTTTTTTTTTTAAATCTGTCTTTCACTTTTTTATTTTCAAAAACAAGCGCTGAAAGGCCTGAAAACAGCGCCACCACAGCCAAAATTATCGCCAATCTCGTCCAGGATTCGCCCATCGCCTGCCTCATCTGAATCAAACGGATCGCCGTTTCGACCCAGATTATCATGGCAAAAACAAGCAATACTTGAAAAACCCGCACTACCCACTGTCTTTTCACGAACAAAAGAAACGGCAAAAACAACCAAAAAATTGCCAATCCTAAAATTCCTCCGCGAGAGAAATGAGCCGCCATCAACAAGCAAGAAAAAATCACCGGAAGTAATCGCACAAACATCATTGTTTCTTTTCCTTTATCATTATAAGTTGCATTTTGAATTTCTTCTTTGCATTCAAAGCATGAGGAATATTCGCCGGCATAATTACAGTCTCTCCTTCGTTTGCAGTTTCTGTATTTTTGCCAACGCTAATCTCTGCTTCTCCGTCCAAAATCTGTACGACAGCATCAAACGGAGCTGTATGTTCGCTCAGCCCCTGCCCCGCGTCAAAAGCGAAAACCGTCAGTGAGCCGGAGCTGTTTTTCACAATTTCTCTACTGACAATTGAATGCGGCGAATAATCCACCAGACTCGCCAGATTAATCGCTTTGCCGCCTGGTAAGTTCCCCAAATTTTCATTGCTCATGTTTTTTCTCCTTCTACGATTTAACAAAATAAGAATAGTACTTGTTTCCCTTTTTCTCGGTCCAGATTGTGCAGCCGCTATTTTTCACCTTTTCCAGCAGCGGCTCCGGTAAAAATGGAGTAATCAATTGATAAATTTCTTCATCATCGAGCTTTTCTACTTCCTGAAGCACTACCGTTACCGGATGTTCCCCTCTTCCCAGCATATCTGTGGCGTCCAGCGTCTTTGCAATTTTTTCGCGATCCAGCCATGTTGGCGAATTCCCGGCAGAATCCGAATCAACTTCGTCTGGGAAATATTCATGAATGCCGGCGTTGACTCGCAATCTGTTCACTACAGACGCCACGCTGATTTTTTCCGTTTCGGCAATCTGACGCAACGTTGTCACTTGCGCCACAGTTTGTCGCAAAATCGGATTATTCAAATTTTCAAAAATCGCCGTGATTTCCCCTAATTCGCTTTCCAACTGCGGATAGGCCTCCAGCAGATCCGAAACTTTTGTCCCTGGCTCAATCGTAATTTTCTTTTGTTCGTCAGACATTTCTCTTTCCTTCAATTTTGTTTAAAACCTTTTGTCATCTTATTTCAAGGGCTACTTTTCATAATTCAATAATCGTTGTTCGCCTTCCAATTTTCTCTTTTCCGTCAAATCCTGGCTCACTTCAAGGGCACCGAGATATTCGCCGTTTTCATTGCGCATGGCGAAATATTCGATCATGATAAATTTCCCGCCCATCTGAATCCAAAAAGAAGCCACATCCTGAGCGCCGGATTTGAAATCGTCCAAAATTTTTTCCACAATGTGCACGCTTGACGGCGGGTGACATTTTTGCACATCTCGCCCCAAAATTGCACGATTGCGAGCGAAAATTCTTTCTTTTCCGCGAGTAAAAAACTTCACTTTGTCATTTTTGTCCACAAATGTCAAATCAAACGGAATGGTGTTCAGCAACGCAGTTAATTCCTCGACAGTGAAACTGCCGCTGGGCAATTGAATTCGTCCGTCTGAAGGAGTGGAGCCAAATTTTTCGTCAGCGATTCCTTCGGGCTTCCATTCATCAGTCGGATCGTAAAGGCAAAAGCCAATTTCCACGCTCTGTTTGTAAATTTCGTACCATTCCGCGTCAGTGAGCGTGTCCAATGTCATGGGAAAGAGAATCTCTTCCTCCTTGCCGATCATGTCGTCCACAGCTTTGGACGCCGGGCGAAAAATCATATTTGTCACTGTTTTTGCTTCTTCCACAGACATTTTCGCTGTCTGTTTGAATGCCTCAAACGCCGCCTTCAGCAAAACGCGGGTTTCGTCATGTTTGCCCCACATCACTTGCGGCGGACCTGTTACGCCATGTTTTTCTAAATAGGGGAACAACAAATTTTCTTTTCGCAGATAATGTTTGTCCACATCAGCCAGTTCATTAAAATGTCCCTGAATCTGCCGCAATAATTCAGCAACGTCATCCGCCGAGTCGAGCTTCTCAACCTGTTCGTACAATTTTTCCAGCTCTGCAATTTTCAGTTGCAGCGCAATATTTTCCTGCTGAAAAGTATGCACCGGATGCCCCGGTTCTGCCTTTTTTGCGCCGGACTGATCAATGGCGCCCTCCAGAGCCGCCGTGTGAATGTCGCACAAACGCAGCACTTCTTCCTGCGGCAGGCCTTCGGAAATCAGTTCCTGTTCCACCTCCACAACTTCATTGTACGGCACTTGCCCCATCAACCGAATCAACTGTTTTCTGACGACTTCCGGCGCCTCGCCTTTGTGCAGTTGCAAAATCATGTGTTTCAATAGCTCTTTTCTTTTCTTTGAATTATTTATTAGTTCGCTCATTTTTCTTTTCCTTAAATTTAATGGCTGGTATTCAAATTATTAAAATCAAATGTTTTATTGTATTACCAATTAATCTCCGTTTTTTTTGCAAAAGAATTTAAACTACGAAGTGCACGAAAATCTTTTTACATTTTTTTCTTTGTGCTCTTCGCGTACTTCGTGGTTAATTATTATCGATGCGGCTTGCCGCGCGTAGGAGCAGCAATCAAATGGTTTTCACTTCTTTCAATTTTCCTTCAACGCTTAATATGTGTTCTTCAACGATTAAATCCGACCTCCCCGACGAAGCTACCGCCTGTTCGACAATCATCGTTAATCCGCCACAGCAGGGAACTTCCATGCGCACGACAATCACCTTTGGAATGGACACTTCGCTAAATATTGCGGCTAATTTCTGGGCGTAAGGTCTGGTGTCATCTAATTTGGGGCAGCCAACCACCACACTCCTGCCGCGCAAATATCGAGAATGCACATCTGCAACCGCCAAAGGGCCGCAAGTGCTCATAACGACCAATTCCCTGTCGCGGAAAAATGGCGCTCCGGGGCGAACGAGATGCAATTGCACAGGCCAGTGCGCTAATTCTGACGTCGCTCCCGAATCCGCGGAATCTTCTTGAACACGCGCTTCTCTGTCCGGTTGTTCAACAATTCGCTGTCTGGCGCCGGGGCAACCCAAGTGCATTTTTTCTTCTGCTGCGCTGATTTTATGCTTTTTCTGCGCTTCTTCCATGCGCCAGACGGCTTCTGCGCCTTGAGTTTGCAGCAAATGTTGACGCACGCCAGCTTCGTCAAACGCCGGCACTTCTTTTTCTTCAATTTTCAATGCTCCGGTGGGACAGGCGCCAATGCAATCGCCAAATCCGTCACAAAAATCTTCTTTGACCAATTTCGCTTTGCCGTCAATAATTTGCAGCGCCCCTTCAGAACAGCCAATCACGCAGTTGCCGCAGCCGTCGCACAAGTCTTCGTCGATGGTAATTATTTTTCGTATCATCTTTTCTCCGGGAAATTCTAATTTTTATTGCCCATAATTTTTCTGTCACCCTTTTATTTCATTTTGAAGATACGGAAAATTTCATCCAATCGCCTTGACTAAAGTCAAGAGAGCACATTTTTTCCTTGACATTTTCATAATTTTTTGCTAAAGTTTATTAGAAAAGCAAAAAACTCGCTCCCTGCCAGATAAATGCTAAAAATCGTCTGACAGCAACATCGTTTATTTTTTAAAATAAAAGCTTCCCCCAAATTAAACCTTTCCCAATTAAGGAGAGAAAAATGCGTAGCTCAAATTTCCGGTTCAAAAACTTTGTACTTGCCATTTTTGTCATCTTGCTTCCTTTGACACCTCTTTTAGGAAGCAATCAAGAAGATTTTGACGTCATCTATTACAGAATAGACGTCAAGATCGACATAGACCAGGAATCCGTCGCAGGAACTGTCGAGACCAGAGCCGTTAGTTTGATCGACGGACTCACTCAATTGAATCTGGATTTGTTTGACAACATGACAGTCAGCGCCGTCTCGGGTGATGCGTCCGGATTTCAGCACGGGAACAATATTCTGGCGATCGACCTGGACAAAAGTTACAATCAGGGCGACACCGTATCCGTGATTGTCAATTACAGCGGCAAACCATCCGCCGGATCAAATTTCAATCCCATGACTTTCGACCGCTCCCGTGACGTGGTAACCATTTCCTCCGAGAGCTGCCCTTTTTACGCCCGAACCTGGTGGCCCTGCAAGGACCGGCCCGACGACAAGCCCGACTCGGTGGATTTTTACATCACAGTCCCTGCCAATTTGACCGTCGCCGCCAACGGCGTGCTGATTAATGTGATTGACAACAGAGACGGCACAGAAACTTTCTACTGGCAAATTCGCAATCCGATCGCGACCTACTTGATCGCCTTTTCCGCTTCGAACTACCAGATTATCGAAGATCAATTTGTCTCGGCAGAAAATGACACTCTGCCCATCAGGATTTACACTTTCCCGGAACATTACAGCAAAGCGCTGGTGGATTTCGACAACGTCAGCGAAATGATTGAGATTTTGTCTTCATATTACGGCCCCTATCCTTACATGAATGAGAAATACGGCATTGTGGAATACGTCGGCTACTGGGGAGGCATGGAATATCAGACAATCACTTCGCTGCAGCCTTATTTAATCCAAGGAAATCACAGTTACGAATCAACCTTTTTGCACGAATTAGCACACCAGTGGTGGGGTGACTGCGTTTCGCCGAAAGATTTCCACCACACCTGGTTGAGCGAAGGATTTGCCGTATTTTCCGAAGCGCTTTATTACGGACATTTGCAGGGAGAGCAGCGCTACCACGATTATATGAATAACGAAAACAATGCGCTCAATTTGTCCGGCAGAATTTACCGCGACGACGTCACAGACCCTAACGCCGTGTATGGCTACATTGTTTACAACAAGGGCGCCTGGGTGATCCACATGCTGCGACACGTGATGGGTGAAGAAAATTTCTGGGAAGCGCTGCACCAGTATCGCCAGCAGTACGAATACAGCTCTGCCACAACCGAAGATTTTCAGCACGTATTTGAAAATGTCGCTGGCGAATCTCTGGATTGGTTTTTTCACGAGTGGATTTACGAGCCCGGCTATCCGTTTTATTACTACGGCTGGTCTCAGAGAGAAAATAACGGACAGTACGAGTTGAAAGCGTTCATCGACCAGATTCAGCAAGACGCGCCGCTGTTCAAAATGCCCGTGGATGTGACAATTACTACCGCGACCAAGGAAACAACGCTTGTGGTGACCGTGGAAGATAGCAGCCAGACCTTTGAATATATTTCTGACGAACCAATTACTGATTTTAAACTGGACAAAAATGACTGGATTTTGAAAAAGACAAAAGTCACCACTCAGCCGATTCTGAAATGTTACGACTACTTTGTAGTGGATTCTCTCGGAAATAACAACGGCCTTGCCGAGCCGGGAGAAACGATATGGCTAAACATCACAGTCGTCAACGAAGGCACCGGGGCCTCGAAAATGGTAGCTGTTCTTGTGAGCGATGACCCGGATCTTGAAATTCCGCGCGTACATAGTGAATTCATTGTTTCGGGTGGAAGCTACGGCCATTTAGAACGCGACTGGGTGGCAATGCTTCCCTTCACAATCAAGGAAAGCGCAGTGCCGCACATTTCCAGTCTGGCCATCCAATTCAATGCCGATGACACCTACACAATGTACGACACCATTGACGTGAAAATCGGCACGCCAAATATCATGCTGGTGGATGATGATGACGGTGAAAATTTTGAGCAATATTTGTCGCAACCATTGTCGCTGGCAAAAGTTTACTACGAAACCTGGGACGTAAAGCAAAACGGCGTTCCGGACTATGATGATATTCTGAAAAATTACCAGACCGTCATCTGGATCACCGGCAATGACCGTACAACGACGCTCACTGCTGAAGAGCAGGATGCGGTGGGAAAATTTCTCGACAACGGCGGCTGGCTGCTGCTTTCGGGACAGGACATCGGCTACGACCTTGTCGCGGACGGCAGTGAGCAAGACTCGCTTTTTTACTCCAATTATTTGCACGCCCAATTTCTGAGCGATTCGGTGAATTCGACAAAACTCATCGGCGTTCCCAATGATCCGATCGCCGGCGGGATGTTTGTTTACATCGAAGATAAGCCGGAGGCTGCCAGCAATCAGCACTCGCCCAGCGCCATCGCGGCTCTGAATGGCGCCGAGACGATTCTCAAATACATTCCTCAAATGACAGCCGGCGGAATTCGCTATTCCGATCCTGCCAGCGGGGCCAAATTGGTTTATCTGGCTTTCGGACTGGAAGGGATCTCCGGACCCTATGAGGACACGGGACAGCAATTGCTGGAAAAAATCATGGCCTGGTTTTCCGGAACCAGCGGAGTGAATCATTTTGAGCAGGGAAAAACACCGGTGAAATATTCCCTGGAGCAAAATTACCCCAACCCTTTCAACTCAGTGACGAAAATCAGATTCAATTTGCCCGACGCCGGCAATGCCAAATTAATCATCTACAATCTGGCAGGTCAGAGAATCCGGGAATTGACCAAACCAGACTCAGCCAATGAATTCATCTGGGATGGCACAGATCAAAACGGAGAGTCGGTTGCTTCGGGAATTTATATCTATGAATTGAAAGGGAAGAAATTTTCGGCTTCGCGAAAGTTAGTGCTGGTGAAGTGAATTTTGAAGCGCCTAAAGTGTGCTACACCTGCAAGGTGTAGTACACTTATCTTTGCCAGCTTATTTACTTCCAAAATTGCACATTTTTGCACGACATTCTTTTGCATTTCCGGTCTGCCGATTTTTTCGTGTTAAACCCCAATTGTTTCATGATAATCTTGCAAAGACTTTCTTTTAATTCAGGGTAACGGGGAAGCGGATCAACCCCACTAATCGCCTGATGAAATTCTTGCGTTAAATATCATTCCCCCACAACCCGCCGCAATTCCTTCTCTTTGAGAACAACAATCCCCTCGCTCACCTCGCGAATGAGTCCTTCTCGCTTAAAAAACTGCAACGCCCGGGAAAGCGTCTCCGGGATGGTTCCCAGTGTGGACGCAAGGTCTTTTTTGGAAATATTTAATTGGCAAAGATGTTGTTCGTTTCGTTGAATGCAGTTTTGCAGCAGGAAATTTGCCAGACGTGCTCTGACATCGTGCAGGGAAATCTCTTCGATTTTTGCCACTAATTGCCGGATGCGGCGCGAGTAAGCGCGCATGATTTGAAAAGAAATTTCAGGGAAGCAGCGCAAGGCTTCTAAAAATTCCTGTTTCGGGAAACGCACCAGAGCGCTGTCTGCAATAGCCTGGCAGTAGGCGGGGAATTCATCGAAGTCAAAAATCACGGCCTCGGCGATCAAATCGCCGGTTTTGTGGATGTGCAAAATTTGTTCGGCGCCATCGGAAGAGAGTTTGTAAATTTTCAACATGCCAAAAAAAACGATGAAAAATGCGGAAGCAGGCTGACCCTCGTGAAAAACATGACTACCGCGCGGCACTTCTTTGATGCTTGCCAGATCAGAAAAAATCTTCAATTGCTCGGGCGTCAGCGATTCAAAAAGGAAAACATCGCTGAGAAATAATTGCAATGTTTCTCCAACATTTTCATCGTTCATCTTTTTTCCCTAAAAAAAAGACGATTCCCACCGCAATGAAGCCGATGCGCAGAAATCGTCTCTTTGCTGTTTTCACAAAATTTTATTTTCCACCGGAGATGGCTTTCATATATTGGGCGCGCACAAAAGCCTGCGACAGCGGATTGTTCTTCTGGTTCAGTTTGCCACGGAAATCAGACAGACTGGAGAACTCGTGCTCGCGCATCCAGTTCTGTACATTTTCCAGCAGCTCTTTGATTTTTCCGGCCCCTTCTTTGTAAAAAAGAGAAACGATTTGAACTGCAGCAGCGCCCGCCAGAATTTGCTTGATCATATCATCCGCAGATTTGATATTTCCGCTGGCGGCGATGTCAATATCCACGGTTTCCGACAACATCGCGACCCAGCGCAGCGCGTAGCTGAAACCGATGGGGTCGTTAAACATGGCTCTGACTTTTGTGGCAATATTTTTCAAATCGATATCCGGCTGCACAAAACGATTGAACAGCACCAGTCCGTTTGCGCCGCGGTTCGCCAGTCCCTTTGCCAGATAGCCGAAAGAAGTGAAATAAGGCGATAGTTTCATGGCAACGGGAATTTTGATTTCCGCTCTCACTTTTTCCATGACGTCGAGATAGACCGCTTCTAAATCGTCGCTGCTCTGGGAAAAATCGTAGGGCAAAATGTAAACGTTTAATTCGAGCGCATCGGCGCCGGCGGCTTCGATTTGCTTGGCATAACTCACCCACCATTTGGACGTGGCGCAGTTCACCGACGCAATGACCGGAATCGAAGTCTGTTTTTTAGCTTGCCGAATAGTCTCCAGATAATCGCGCGGGCCATAGCTCATGTCAATTTCCGCGCGCAAATAGTCCAGCACCTCGGTGTGCATGCCCAGACTGTCTGACACGTCAGATTCTTCAGCACGAATCTGTTCCTCAAACAAAGATTTCAACACAACAGCTCCGGCGCCGGCTTCTTCCAATCGTTTCACCTGATCAGCGGTTTTCGACAGACCGGAACTTCCGACAATTAATGGATTTTTCAGAGATAAACCAAGATATTGAGTCGCGAGATCCATGCGTTTCTCTCTCCTGAAATGAGTGAAAAGTCTATTTTTATTCGTCTGCAAATTCTTTTCAAAATATAACCGTTGCAGTGCAAAAAGTCAAGCTAATTTTAATATTTTAACCTTTTGCGCGCCAAAATGGAAAAATAATTTCACGTTCATTCATTTTGATTATTTTCTAAAGCGAAAGATTCTATGAAAGATGAGAAAAAATCGCTTCCTAATGTTGCAAAGTTGTGAATTATTCCGTATATTCGAAAAAATAATTTTCGAACGCAGATCGTCTCACTGGTAAATTTCGCCAATCATCACGGATAAAAAATCCGCGTCGCTCCGTGTGCATCTGCGTCCTATTTTTCCGTTGATTTAACAGAGCAAAAATAATAATGAAAAGAATCAGCGCGGACATCACAAATTATTTGCAAAATTTGCTCGGCGACTCGTACGAATCTTTCATTCAGGCGAAATCCGAACCGACGGCGATGCGCGTCAATGAATTAAAATCGAACAAAAAGGAAGTTTGCGAGCAATTGGACCGCTGGGGCGTGAATTACTCGCCTCATCCCGTCAATCCGAACGGTTTGATTCTGCTTGAGGACAAAATTCACGTCAGCCATACGCTGCTCTATTTCACCGGCGCTGTGGCGTATCAGGGTGTGGCATCGCAATTGCCAGTGTTGGCGCTGCAGCCACAGCCGGGGGAAACGGTGCTGGAAATGGCGGCTTCTCCCGGCTCCAAGGCGACACAAATCGCCGCGCTGATGGAAAATCGAGGAAAATTAGTCCTGAATGACGTCTCCACTAACAGGCTACAGGCATTGGTCGCTAATTGTCTGCGCTGCGGCGTGATGAATGATGTGACGCTCAATCTCGCAGGCCAGCGGTTGGGCGCGCTGCTGCCGGAATTTTTCGACCGTGTGCTGCTCGACGCGCCCTGTTCCGCGTTGGGCACACTGGCAGAAAATGTCAACGAACTCAATCACTGGTGGTCGCCGCGCGCGATGAAAAAATTTGCCAATGTACAGCAGTTGCTGTTAGTTTCCGCCATCAAAGCCGCGAAAGTCGGCGGGACAATTGTCTATTCCACCTGTTCGGTCGCGCCTGAGGAAAATGAAATGTTGATTCAAAAAATGCTGGAAAATTATCCCGTGGAATTGACGCCGATCTCCTTTGCTGACGCCGGGGCAATTTTCCCGGGATTTTCCGAATATCAGGGGCGCAAATTTTCCGCGGCAATGAAACTGACCTGTCGCACTTTTCCTCAGCGCAACGGCATGGAGGGCTTTTTCATCGCCAGATTGCGCAAAACCGGTGCCATGAAAAAGAAAACTTTACCGCCGCAGACCGAGTGGGTCGAAACAGAACCTTTTGACAGTCCGAACATTTTGCCGGTGCTGGAGCAGCTCTCCGGTTACTGGGGTCTCGACATCGAGCAATTTCAGAAATTTCGATTTCTCATCAATAAAAAACGCCTCTGGATCATCTCTGCGGATTGGGAGCAAATTCCGACGAACAATTTTGTCAAAACCGGGCTGGCGCTGGCGGAAAAACGAGTCCCGGTTTGGAAACTGACCAATGCCAGCGCGCAAATTTTTCAGCCGGCTCGGGTCGCGCGTTTTCTGGAATTACCGAAAGAACTAATGCGAGAATTGTTTCGCAGCGGAAAAATTGACGGAACAGACTACCCCATCGGCTATTTTGCGCTTCGTTTTCAAAGCCGAACGATCGGTATTATTTCCAATTTTCGCGGAGCGCTGCAAATTCATTTGCCCCATCGGTTTAATTTAGTGTTGTGAGTTTTGAGTTTCCGGCTTGCGGAATTGGTGAAGTAATTGTACTTTGTCATTAGACATCGGAAACTTTAGGATTCGCGCCTGTCTTTGGGAGGGGTGAAAACATCAACTTTTGGTGTTGGTTTCATTTTTGCCGGATCGGTTTATTTTGCGCAATAAAATCCTGACGGATTAATTCCAAACAAAATACCGCTGGTCATAGAACTTGAAACTTTAGACCCAAACTCTGAACTCGAAACTAGAAACCCGAAACTAAAGAAAAAAGGAAATCAAAACCATGAACGAGGGACTCGTCAATTGGGTGTTGCTGCCGCTGTTGATTTTTCTCGCCAGAATCATGGATGTTTCCATCGGCACCATGCGCATCATTTTCGTGTCGCGCGGTCGGCGAGAAATTTCGGCGGTACTCGGTTTTTTTGAAGTTTTGATCTGGCTCATTGCCATCAGACAAATTTTCAACAATCTGGATAATCCGGCTTGTTTTCTGGGTTACGCGCTGGGATTTGCCACGGGAAATTACATCGGCATGTTCATCGAAAACAAGCTTGCTATTGGCATTCAGGTCGTGCGCATCATCACGCGCCGCGACGCCACGCCGCTGATAAATCGATTTCGCAAACTGGGGTTCGGCGTGACCATTGTCCACGGCGAAG
The DNA here is from genome assembly GCA_013152715.1 of Calditrichota bacterium. Taxonomy (NCBI): domain Bacteria; kingdom Pseudomonadati; phylum Calditrichota; species Calditrichota bacterium. The sequence continues at coordinate 29,279 of JAADFU010000087.1, read as the reverse complement.
GCGCGCGCGGACATGTGAAACTCATTTTCATGGTCGTTCCCAGAAAAGAGATCGCCCAAATTGTGCACGATATTCAATCGTTTAATCCCAAAGCCTTCTTTTCAATAGAAGACATCCGGAGCGCCGAAGAAGGAATTTTCCCAAACAATCCGGGCGACAGATTCTTTACCCGTGTCTGGCGGCGACTGAAATGGGAAAAGAAGAAGTAGCCTTATCCGACTATTTCAAAAAAATTGAAAATGCAAAATATGAATCGAAAAGGTTTTCATCCTTAATCAGATCAGGCCGGCTGATTTACACATTGAAAAAATGCAGACGATAATTCTCTTGTCCTGGCAGGGGCAACAATATTTTCGTTACGAAATTGCAACTTATTTGTTTTCATAGAAACTTCCGACTTTTTCCATCGCTAATTATCGCTAAAACAATGATTAAAAATTTGAAATATTTAAAAAAGCGCTTGACTTTCTTGTTTTCTTTTATTATAATGAGAAAATTAGAGGGGGAAATTGCTAACTGCAATAAACATCTTTTTTTTACAAGGGGCGTTGTGAAGTCGTGATTTCAGCATCATTTATTTCAAGGTTATAATTTATTTTAAATTATAAAGAGCTGAAATTCAGGTGGAAGTTTGGGAGAGGAAAAGCGCCGGCGTGAGAAAATGCCTCCGCGATGTCAACCATCAAGATGCTTTCTTCCTAAACAAGCCAATTCGAGAAAAAATGACAAAATTTTTTTTGAATCTAAATTTAATTTTGTACATCATATTGTTTAATTCAATTTTATTTTTTATCTAAATTGGCTTTTTTTAATTTGCCATAAAATTAATTTCAAAAATATGCACTTGAATTCAAGAATTATTTTATTATGATGGAAAAAACTTCTTTTCTCTTTTTCTTTTTATTTTTCACCCGAATCGCTCTCTGCCAAAACAACGAACCTGTTTTGCAACAAAATCAATACCAGATAGGTCCGGACCAGCGATTGCTTATTACCGTTCACATTTTCGGTGAAGTAAAAAACCCGGGCGAATATTTGGTGCCGGACGATACCAATGTCCTGGAATTGATTTCCAAAGCAGGCGGACCAACAGAATTTTCCGATTTGGGCAAGATTAAAATCACCCGCGGATTGTTAGATGTTGCAGAAGTGAAAAATCTCATAAAAACTCGTTCGCAAAACAGGAACGACAAGCGTATATATTATAAGAAGCAAATAATTAAGATAAATTTAAAAAAATTGCTCGACAAAGAAGATTATAACATCGCTTTGCCGACCATGAAACCCGGCGATGTTGTTCGCGTGGGACGGAACAAAATGTTCGCTTGGCAGACAATTATTCAGGTGATTTCTCAAATCGCTCTTGTGGCGCAAGTATGGTATTGGTACAGCCGAAGCAACTAAAGAGGTGCTAATTTCATGAATACAAATAATCAGGTGTACCAATTTGATTTTGAAAATTTGATCAGCATTTTAAAAAGAAAAAGATGGCTGGTCATCGTCAGCGTCATTATCGCGCTGGCGCTGGGCGCGCTTTATATCTGGAAAACGAAACCTGCCTATCGTGCGCAGGCAACGATTGTTTTTGAGCAGCATCAGGGGCCAGTTTCCCTGATTAGCCCGTTTCAGACAACTTTACCGGCAACATTTATCACTAATCAGATTGAAGAAATCAAAAGCCGCGCCATGGCAGAGGAAGTAACGCGCAAACTGCCGCCGGGAATTTTAATGACTATTCCCCTGCCGGAAAAACGGGACAAACTGTTTGACCGAAACGAATATCTGGCATCGGAAATTCAGCGGCACATTTCAGCGACGCCGGTTCCCAATTCCGAAGTCATAAAAATTACGGCTGAAGCAAATTCTTCGATCGCGGCAAAAGTTATCGCCAATACCGTTGCCGATGTATTCCAGAAAAGGAATCTGCAAGTTCGCCGAGAGGAAACTTCTAATGTACGCCAGATCATCGAAGATCAATTAGCAATGTTCAAGAATCGCCTCGATAGCGCTGAAATTGCGCTAAAACAGTTCAAAGAAAGAAGCAACGTCACTGTCATTGACAAAGAAGCGGAAGAAATTTTTAAAAGAATCACTGAGGCGGAAATTTTATACAATAAAACAAAAGCGAATTTAGACGCAACGCAGAGGCGTTTCTCTTTCATCAAAACCAAATTGGCTCAGGAAAGAAAAGATTTGGTTCCGTCCATCACTGAAATTTCGAGCCCGTGGGCGAAGAAACTGAAAGAACAATTAGTTGATTTGCAATCGCAATACACCAAGCTGAAGTTGCAAAATTACGATGAAAATCATCCGAAAATACTGGATTTGAAGAGGCAAATTGAACAAACCAAGAAAAATCTAAAGGCCGAAAGCCTCAAAATCGCTTCCGGCGAAAATATAGTGGACCCGATCACGCAAATCCAGCGCTATCTGGAAGAGCTGGTTTCGCTGGAGGTGGAAATCCAAGCATATCAAGCGCAGGTGCACACGCTGCAGTCGGTGATCGCCTCCTACAAAAGGAACCTGAACACGATACCAGACAAGGAATTGCGGCTGGCGAAATTGTTACGCGACAAAGAGGTCAATGAAAAAATTTACACCATGCTGTTGAATAAGCGGGAAGAAGCGCGCATCGCTGAAGCTGAGAAAGTGGGTAATATTCGCATTCTGGATCCGGCGAAGACGCCGCGTTCGCCCTACAAGCCGCAGAAAAAACTGATCGCCTTTGTCGCGCTCGTTTTCGGCTTGACCTTTGGCATCGGCATGGCTTTTTTGCTGGAAGCTCTGGATACTACGCTCAAAACGCCGGAAGAGACCGAACGCGCTATCGGGCTGAAAGTTTTGGCGGAAATACCGGAAATCGAGCCGGACGCTGCACTTTCTCGGGATAAATATTACAAAGCAAAAGAACGGCGCAGTTCTTTCGAAATAGTTCGCCGCTTGATAACCTCGCAGGCACCGGAATCATTCGACGCTGACGCCTTTCGTGGTTTGACGGTAAACTTGCGGCTGGTGAACATGGATTCGCCGTTAAAAACCATTCTCATTACCAGTTCCATTCCCAAAGAAGGCAAGTCGCTCATCGCGGCAAATCTGAGTATTAACGCCGCGAACATGGGGATGAAAACGCTGCTGATCGACGCCGATGTCATGAGCCCGGTGCAGCATCAGATTTTCAAACAAAAAAAATCACCGGGGTTAATTAATTTGATTGCTGTGATTAAAACAAACATGGTTAACCAAACCAATCCGGAAATGGCGAAAACGTCACCGAATAATGGGAAACAAACAAAAGTCATCGATACTGTGGAAGATTTTGGTCCTTTCAACGAGCGGCTTGGCGCATTGGATTATATTTTTAGCCATAATTCTGAATTTATTAGAGCTCAAAACAAAAAAATTATTTCCAGCACCGGCATGCCGAATCTGGATTTGCTGTCGAGCGGATCATCGTCGTATCATTTCTCAGACTTTTTGGCATCGCGCATTCTGCGAAATATCTTTTTTGAACTGGAAAAACAATACGACGCGATTTTCATCGACACGGCTCCCATTTGCGTTTCCACAATCGCGAGGCTCATGAGTTCGGTCGCTGACGGCGTGCTTCTCATCGCCAGAGCAGGAAAAACGCCTCGCAAAGAAATCATTACCGCGCAAAAAACATTAGAGCGCGTTGACGCAAATGTGATCGGCGTGGTTCTGAACGACACCGAAAGAAATGAACAGTTTAGAAAATATCAACGATATTATCAAAAAGCCACCACCATTTAGTTCGCACCATATATCTTTTTTGACTTTCTGAGGTTTTTAGGGTATTTTTTGGCGAAGACGACGGGTTGAAGGGTAAAAAAATAGGAGAAAGCACCATGGGAGTTCTATTTTGGAAAAAAGGGAGAAGTGCATCCAGTCAAGATTTTTCCTGCACAGAAATAAATTATGTTCCAATCGAACAATTCAAACATCGACTGCTTCTGGAGCGCCGACGAGCCGAACGACTCAAAGCGACCTCTTCCATCATGATAGTTTCCATTTTAGATGGCAAAGCAGACGACTTGGTTCTGAGAGAAATCAAGATGAAAAATCTTGTCTCGCAGTTCTGCAAAAATCTGCGCGAAACCGACGCCGTCAGCCTGTTCAACAAGGAGCGCATTGTCATTTTGCTGCCGGAGACGGACCTCGAAGGCGCTCAATATGTCAATAAAATACTGCATCAGCAAATAAATCAATTCATCCAGGAGAATTCTGGCAGAAAAATATTTACACCCGATGAGTTCACCGTTGAAATCATTCCCTTCCCGGACAGTTCATTGGATGATGATATCGATGAGCGCAAAAACAGCGTCAAACTGCCAAATCAGGGGACGAATGATTATGTTTCCGGTTTGTTTTCAAAAAACAAATTTCATTATCAAAACAGTTTGCCAACTTTTATTAATGCCTGCGTCGGCCGCAACGACGGAAGCGCCCTCATCATGGAAATTGCCAATAGAAATTTCATTAATACAGATATTCTGGAAAAAACAATTTACGACCTTCAGTTGGGAATAAAACGGGTGTTCGATTTCCTTGCGGCTCTTCTGCTTCTGATTATTTTGGCGCCGGTTTTTGCCACAATTGCTCTCGTTATTAAATTGACGTCAGAAGGTCCGGTGATTTTCACGCAGAAAAGAGTCGGCTTCAACGGCAAACTTTTTAAATTTTACAAATTTCGTACAATGTACAACAATAACGACGAACACATTCATAAAAAATATATTCAAAATTTAATCAGCGGTAAGTACGATTCCATCAATAACGGCTCTAATGATGACCCGCTATTTAAACTGAAAAATGATCCGCGAATCACGGCGATAGGCCGCTTTTTGAGAAAAACCAGCCTCGACGAACTGCCTCAATTGTGGAATGTTCTGAAGGGCGAAATGAGTTTGATTGGTCCCAGACCGCCAATCCCCTACGAAGTTGAAGCCTACGAGCCGTGGCATTTACGCCGCGTGCAGGAAGTAAAACCGGGCATCACCGGATTATGGCAAGTATCGGGGAGAAACAAACTCACTTTCGACGATCAAGTCAGACTGGACATCAAGTACGTCAAATCCTGGTCATTTTTTCTTGATTTAAAAATTTTATTGAAAACCATTCCGGTATTGATCTTCTTTACTGGCAATTAATTGCTCAAGTGAACCACGCGCAAAATTGCGGAGGCTTATGAACAGGCACAATTCGATTGCGGATGATGTTAAACTCGGAAAAGATGTAAAAATCTACAATTTTGTCAATCTCTACGGCTGCCGAATCGGCGATGGCTCCAAAATCGGTACTTTTGTTGAAATTCAAAAAGGAGCAAAAATCGGCAAAAATTGCAAGATTTCCAGCCATACTTTCATTTGCGAAGGCGTGACTATTGAAGATAATGTTTTTGTCGGACACAATGTGACATTTATCAACGACATGTATCCCAGGGCCACAACTGCCGATGGTGAAATGCAGACCGAAGAAGATTGGGTTTGCATCCCGACTTTGGTCAAAAAAAGCGCATCTATTGGATCCAGTGCCACAATTTTGGCCGGCGTGACCATCGGTGAAAATGCCATCGTTGGTGCCGGAGCGGTGGTCACGAAAGATGTTCCGGCGGACACGATTGTTGTCGGGAATCCGGCGCGCGTTTTGCGCAAAACTAATGAATAGAACCGGCCTTAATTCGTCAAAATAGCGAAAAAACGAAAAATGACCAAGCCGGTCGTGAATCAGGCTAATTTTAAAAAATAGAAACGTTTTGGAAATAGTCAATCCATTTATCCATAAAAATTGGAATGAAAATATTTCTCAGCTTCCGGAAGCATCAATTTTTTTTACTCGCAACTGGGCTCAAGTGTTAGCCGAGTCGTACGGCTACGCTCCTGCCTTTTTTTTGTCTCGCGTCGGCGTCGGCCGGGAAATCGATTTTTTGCTTCCCGTGATGGAAGTGAGGAGCCGATTAACCGGCAGACGCGGAATCGCTCTCCCTTTTACTGATTTCTGCGCCCCTTTTGCTGTTGATCAAAAAACATTTAAAGGGGCGTTTCAGGAAATCATCGCTCACGGAAAAAATCGCGGATGGAAATTTCTGGAAATTCGCGGCGGGAAAAAGTTTCTCACTTCAGAACAGCCCTCTCTGACCTATTTCAATCATCGCCTTCATCTCAGCAGTGAAGAAGAGATGTACAAAAAATTCAGTCAGGGACACCGGCGCAATATCAAAAAAGCAAAAAAAAATAGTCTCGAGATTTGTTTTGAAAACTCGCTAACGAGCGTGGAAGAATTTTATCGGCTCAATTGCCTGACGCGGCGGAAACACGGTTTACCACCGCAGCCAAAAATGTTTTTTGAAAATTTTTATCAATTTTTGGTCGCCGAAAATCTGGCGACTATTGTTAGCGCCAGGAAAGAGAACAAAACTATTGCCGCCTCTGTTTTTTTGCATTTCAATGGAAAGGTAACCTACAAATACGGCGCATCGGATCCAAGATATCTAAATTTGCGCGCCAATCATCTGGTGATGTGGGAAGCGATCAAATATTTTGCCGAGCGCGGCTTTCGGACGTTTGGGTTTGGCAAGACGGAAAACACAAATCAGGGCTTGCGTCGTTTCAAATTGGGATTCGGCACTGAGGAAGAAGAAATAAGTTATTACAAATTTTCGTTTTCTCAAAATAAATTTATCGTGGAAGAAAATCCGGAATCTGGTTGGCACACCGTTGTTTTTCGCAAGTCGCCGCTGCCATTGTTAAAATTAATCGGAAAAATTTTATATCGCCATGTCGCATGATAACAACAAATTACTGCGTTCGATTTTTTACGCGGTGAAACCGTTAGTGCCGCGCACTCTGCAGATTTTTCTGCGCCGCAGATTAATCGCCGGGCAAAGCAAAAAATACAGCGCTATCTGGCCCATTTTACCGGGATCGGAAAAAAAACCGCCGAATTGGAAAGGCTGGCCTGATGGCAAGAAATTTGCTCTCATTCTCACGCATGATGTCGAGAGCGCAACTGGCGTTGAAAAATGCCTGCCCGTCACGGAATTAGAGGCAAAATTAGGTTTCCGCTCATCGTTTAATTTCGTGCCTGAGCGCTATTTCGTTCCCGAATTGCTGCGCAGGGATTTGACTCAAAAGGGATTCGAAGTCGGAGTTCACGGACTCAACCACGACGGGAAACTGTTCGCATCGCACAAAATTTTTTCTGAGCGCGCCAAAAAGATCAACCGTTACCTGCGTGAATGGAACGCTGTCGGCTTCCGCGCGCCTGCCATGCATCACCGGCTGGAATGGTTGCGCGAGCTGGACATCGAATACGATCTGTCCACTTTCGACACGGATCCATTTGAACCGCAGGCTGACGGCGTGGGGACAATTTTTCCATTTCTGCTTTCGTACAAAAATTCCGAAAAAACGATCGTGGAAATGCCCTACACGTTGGTGCAGGATTTCACGCTTTTCGTTCTGATGAAAAAAAATATTCACATTTGGACAGAAAAGTTACAATGGCTCGTCAAGAACGGCGGTATGGTACTTGTAAATGTTCATCCGGATTATATGAGTTTTTCCGACGGAAAAACTAGGTTTGACCAATATTCGGCGCAATTTTATGAAAATTTTTTGCAGTACGTGTCCGAGAAATACAGCGGCGAATTCTGGCACGGGCTGCCGCGAGAAACAGCGATTTGGTTAAAAGGAAATAGTTCGAAAATGTAGTCGCAGAGCGTTCAGAAAGTTTCAATAGGGAATGCTGACATTTTCATCTGTAAAATATTATCCAAAAAATTGTCCGCGAGGAATGTGAGTCGATGTCTGAAAATTACTATAGGAAATAACGATGGGAGAAAATGAGGCTCTCATACAATCCCGTCTATCTACTTCATTAGAGGATCCAAATTGGGATGATTTTCTACAAAATACTCGCAATGGTCACTATGAACAGACCAGTCTCTGGGCACGAATAAAATTAGTAGAAGGCTGGCATCCCATTAGGGTCATTTTTTTGAAGAACAAACAAATTATAGCTGGTTTTCAAATTTTGAAAAGGTGCAAATTCCCTTTTGGAAATATCGGCTATATTAGCAAAGGGCCGGTTGTTAAATCAAATGACGCTCAGTTAAAGAAATTAGTAATAGAAAGATTGCAAGAAATCACAAAAGAGAATCGGATAAGGATGCTTATCATACAACCTCCGGACAATAGTGCAGATTTATCATCGGTGCTCTTTAAATTGGGATTTTTGCCCAATTGTTTAATTGATTTGATTAATGCAACTGTTATTTTGGATGTTAGAAAAAATCTGGATGTACTCGAAAAATCTTTAAAAAGACAGAAGAGACAAAATATCCGAAGAGGATTGCGTTCGGGATTAACAATGAAGGAAGGTAACAAAAATGAATTGAGCCTTTTTTTCGAGTTTATGTTAGAAACTTGCAAAAGACAAGGCGTTTCGCCACATCCGGCAAAGAAAGAATCTTTAACTAAAATGTGGGAACTTTTATATCCAAGAGGTCTCTTAAAATTATTTATGGTAGAATTGTGTGGGGAGGAAATTTCAGGTATTTTGGCGATACCTTTTAGAGACTCTCTATTTCTTTGGAAGTTTGGTTGGTCAGGGAAATATGGAAAACTTAGACCAAATGACTTTCTCTTTTGGGAAACAATAAAATGGGCTAAAAATCATGGTTATAGTTACGTTAATTTTTTGGGTGTTGATTCAGAAGCTAAACAAGTACTTAAAGAATCAGGAAATGTTGCTGACCACTTCAGAAAAACATCAACGTTTTTTAAATTGGCGTTTGGCGGAGAATTGGTTTTCCTTCCCGAAGCTCGTGTTTACATATATAATCCTATTATAAAATGGGCATATAAAAATATATTGCCTATAATTAATTCTAATTCATGGCTCAGCAAAAAAATAACTAGCTGTCAACTGCAATAGTAAAAACATTAACAGGGAAACTTTATTTATGGATACATTAAACAAAAATATTTTCGCAACAAAACAATCACAAAGCTATTGCCAGTTATGCTATTTAGATAATGCAGCGAACCCAATATCAAGAAAAGAAATACTTCTTCAAAGACGAAAACAAGTTAATAGAAGTATTCGACGACGGTGGAAGGAATTACGTAATAGTTACGCTAAAAAAATTAGTTAATGTCAAAAAAAAAGAAGAGTTGGTCCCCATTCAAAAGCACAGTCCAAGTAAGAAATTACAACAGGGCGATTTAGTTAAAGTTCTGGCAGAAGAAGAAATCAGAATAACTTTGGACCAAAAAAACCAACTCAAAGGATGTGTTTTTATGGACGGCATGTGGGATTACTGCGGAACAACCCAACGAGTATTTAAGCGTGTAGAAAAATTCATGGATGAGCGTGATTACTTAATGAAAAAAAGCAATGGCATAGTATTGCTCGAAGGAGCAATTTGTAATGGTACCAAAGCGTTTGGCCCTTGTGACCGCTCTTGTTTCTTTTTCTGGAGAGAGGAGTGGTTGGAAAAGGTTGAGGAATAAATTTATACCGAATAAAATTTTTGAAACTTAAAAAATTTTAAAAAATGATCATTTTGAAAAAAAATAAGGAAGCGGTTGAAAATCGAAGTTGGTGAATCACTTTTGCAAAATAGTGTCTAAAAAATCGGGCGCTGGGAACGAGAACTTACTAAAGCTGCAAAAAGATATTCTTAATTGAAATTGACTACCAACAATAAAGTGAATGAATAAGGAGTGTGGATGATGAAAGTGCGGGCGGAAATCAGTCATTTTATTCAAACCGATTTACTGAACGGCAGCGATAACATTTTATTAAATGCGAACATTGAACTCATTGAAACCGGGATCGTTGATTCTCTGGGAATTATGAAATTACTTTCTTTTTTAGAAGAAAAATTTTCCATCCGCATCAGCGGTGAATATTTGATGCCGGAAAATTTTCAAACCATTGAAAAAATCAGTCAGTTAGTGGAAAAAGTGATGAGCACAACTGAGGTACTGGATGAATTTTGAGCTTTCCGAGCAGCAAAAATTGCTCAAGGAACAAATCACAAAATTTGCGCGCAACGAATTGGATGACAATTTTTCCCAGCGAGAACAGACTGGGGTGTTTTCCCTTTCGCTGTGGAAAAAATGCGCGGATTACGGCATTATCGGACTGGGCTTCCCCGAAGCCGATGGCGGGTCCGGCGCTGACGCGCTCACTTCCCTGTTGGCATTCGAAGCGCTCAGTTACGGCAGTCGCGACAGCGGGCTGGTGAAATCAATGATTACACAGGTGTGCAGCGGTTTGCAGCTTTTGCATTTTGCCGATGAAAAAACGAAGCGTAAATTTCTTCCTGATATCGTTCACGGAAAAAAAATCGCGGCGCAGGCAATCACTGAGAGCGACGCGGGCTCGGACGTAGCTGCCATGAAAACCAGCGCCCAAAAAAAAGGCGATCATTTTCTCCTCAATGGCACAAAAATGTACATCACCAACGGCCCCATTGCCGATGTTGTTTTTGTGATGGCGAAAACTGATGACAATACGCTTGCATTTGCCAATTTTAGCTGGCTGATTGTGGAACAGAATTTCCCGGGATTTTCCGCCGGAAAAAATATGGAAAAAATGGGATTGCGCACTTTGCTCAACAGCGAAGTTATTTTTGCAAATTGCCCGGTTCCGGAAACGAACATTGTTGGCAAAAGAGGACAGGGCATGTTTATTTTCAATGAAATCATGGAATGGGAACGATTGCTCATGTCTGCCAGTCACCTGGGAACCCTGGAAAGATTGCTGGAGAAAACCATTGAATATGCCAACACGCGACAGCAGTTCGGGAAAGCCATTTCAAATTATCAATCGGTCTCACAAAAAATCGTGCAAATGAAGATGAACGTGGAATTGGGCCGCCTGATGCTGTACAAAGCCGGCTGGCTGAAAAGCAATGGCAAACGGGCTGCGCTGGAAACGACAATCGCCAAACTTTTCATCAGCGAAACATTAAAACAAGCCGCCGTTGATGCCCTGCAGGTTCACGGCGCCTTTGGTTACATGAAAGAGAGCGAAATTGAACAGGATGTGCGCGACAGTTTTGCCGCGTCCATCATCTCCGGGACTTCGGAAATCCATGAAAATATTATTGCTCAATTATCCGGACTAAAAATTAAATGAACCGTTTTTTGTTACAGCATGATCTGAAAATGTCTGCTGAACGCTTCCCTGAAAAAACTGCTTTGAAAAAACAAAATTTTCAAATAAATTACCGCCAGTTGGATAAAATCACCGATAATCTGGCGGCGGCATTTTTGCGGGCAGGCGTTCGTCGCGGCGACAGAATCGCCATCGTCGGCAACCACTCCATCGAAGGAGTCAGCGGCATGTTGGCAACGCTCAAAAGTGACGCCGCTTTCGTCATGATCGATCCGGATAATTTGTGTCAGCGCGCCATTGACGTAATTGAAAATTGTGATCCGAAATTAGTGTTGTGCGAAAGTCAGCCAATCCAGGAGCACAAATCATTTTTTTCTCAACTTCCGACAGCACGAAAAATCTGGACTTTTGAATTTATTAAAGAGTTAAAAATTCGCGATTTTGACAGGGAGAAACAAGAATTTACTCCGTTAAATTTATCGCCGGGGAACAAGCCGGCAAGCCAGAACATCGACGCTGATCTGGCGAGTATCGTTTACACTTCCGGCTCCACCGGCACGCCGAAGGGAGTCATGATTTCCCACCGCAACATCATCGACTACGTCAACTGGGCAGTGGACGCGTTTCAGTTGAGCAGCGAAGAAATTATTCTCAACACAGCGCCTTTTCATTTTGACATGTCCACTTTCGATATTTTTGTCACGCTGCGGCTCGGCGCCACGCTGATTATTTCCGACCGCAATCAGCGGCTTTTTCCCGGGAAACTTGTGGAATTGATTGAAAAAGAGAAAGTCACGCTCTGGAAAGGCATCTCCTCCCTGCTCATGTACATGGCTCAATCCGGCGTACTGAAATCTGGCACAATGAAATCGCTGCGACAGGTGCTTTTCGGCGGCGAGGCGCTGGCGCCAAAATTTCTCGTCCAATGGATGAACGCATTTCCGGAAAAACGTTTTTTCAACGTTTACGGGCCCACAGAGGCGACGGGCGTTTCCTGCTTTCATCCAATTGAAAAAATTCCCGATTCGCGCGAGCCATTGCCCATCGGGAAAGCCTGTTCAAACACTGAAATAATCATTTTGAATGAGGCAAATCAGGAGTCAAATACCAGCGAAATCGGTGAAATTTGCATTCGCGGCGCTGGCGTGGCTTGCGGCTACTGGCGGGATGCGGAAGCCACGACAAATTCCTTTGTGCAAAACCCCAAAACGAAGTTGCCGAACGATGTAATTTTTCGCAGCGGCGATTTCGGTTACCGCACCGCAGACGGAATGATTGTACTTATTGGTAGGAAAGATTTGCAAGTTAAATACATGGGCTACCGCATTGATCTGGGAGAAATCGAGAACGCCATTTTGGGACACCCATCTGCGAAAGACGCTGCCGCGGCGCTCACTGAGGTGCCCGGACTGGGAGTAAATGAATTAGGCGCCTTGATTGCAAAGAAGAACGAACTCAGCGGCGAAGAAATCGTTGAATTTTTACAGGAAAAATTACCGCTTTACATGATGCCCAAAAAAGTTCTGTTTGTGACTGCAATCCCCCGCAACAATCGCGGAAAAATCGATCGCATCGCAGTGCAAAATCTTTTGAACGAATCGCTTTAGAAAAGAGAGACAAAAATGGGGCAATTGAATTCTTTAAAGAGATACTTTTTTGAATCCAAGCTAACAAAAACGCTTTCCGATTACCTCCGTGCCATCTGGACAAAAATCAATGAGCGAGCCCTCAACATTCAGAGCGTCGATCCGGATTTGAATCTGCGCCAATTCGCTCACAAAGGCAGCCGCGAAAAAACCGACGGAAAAGCGGTCTCACGAAATCGCGACATTGGCGATTACGAAAGCCCCGATTATTGGTATTTGCGCAAAATCGCGCGTTTGATCAGAAAAGAAGTTTCTTCCGATGACGTTTTTGTGGACATCGGTTCCGGCAAAGGACGCATTTTGTGCCTCATGGCGCAATTACCGTTTAAAAAAGTAATTGGCATTGAAATCCGACCCGACTTGTGCGAAGTAGCGCGCAGCAATGCTGAAAGATCCAGAGGGAAAAAGTGCCCCATCGAAATCGTATGTGGCGATGCTTCAGTCATGGATTATTCTGAGGGGACTTATTTCTTCATGTTCAATCCTTTCGGCGAAAAGACCATGTCTGACGTTCTGCTTTCCATTAAAAATTCTCTCAAATCTCATCCCCGACAAATTCGACTGATTTATTACAACGCTGTGCACGAATCTTTGTTTGAAAAAAGTGAATGGCTTGTTCACTATCACCATTTTTTCACAGCGACAGACAGAAAAGTCAGCTTTTGGCGCAATACAGCACTGCCGAATTGAGTACATCCGAAAAAGTTGAAAAAACCATGCCGGACAAAGAGACGATAAAAAAATATCTGACAATGGTCAGAGAGTTGAAGCAGGATTATCAATTTTATGATTTTCACACTCATCCGTTTGAGTTTTTTTTCGGCGATTTGAAATATCAGCATCAGCCGGGGAATAGCACTATTTTTTGCCGGTCTGGCAAATCATTTTCGCCTCCGAAGATTCGTGAAATTGATCGGGAAAATCATTTTGCTCAGGCATTGCGTTCCATGAAAAATCTGCGCAGTGATTTCTTTCGTCTGCCTTTGGAAAAGCAATACCAATGTACCGGGAGCGGCGTTTTTCGGACATTTTCCAAACTAAGCGGCGTGGAAAACCTGGCGCTGCTGCCAGTCGCTGCGACAAAAAACGATTTGCAGCGGCAAATGGATTTGATGAAAAGATTTTTTGGAAATGAAACAAATTTCATTTTCGGCGGAAACGTCCCCAACGATATGGCGAACGAAGAAATTACTTCCTATTTGAAAAAACTTGTGCAAAATTACCACATTCAAATTGTCAAAAGTCATCCCAATGTGAGCGGGATAGATTTGCGCTCTCCGGCTGGTATCGCGCGGCTGGAAGCAATTTTGGACGGCTGCAATCAGCTTCGGCTACCGCTTATGGTTCACGGCGGCGGGAATCTGATTTTGAAAGAAAAAGGACTAGACTCGCTGGCAAGGATTGAAAACCTGGCAAAGATAAACTGGAACCTGACACGATCTACCCACAGTGATCATCGCTCATGCGGCAGCGTACGATTTGAGTGTTACTGAAGTAAAAAATGACGTTTTCCCGAAATTGAAAATCTTGCTCCGTCGATTCGATAACTTGATGATCGATCTCTCAGGGCTGGAGACGGAAATTATCTCCGCAGCCATCGCCAATTTCGGACTGGAACGCATCATTTTCGGATCAGACGCGTTGTATCATGAACAGTGGAAAGCGGTGGCAATGTTTTTGCAATGTATTGAAAAATCGGCCTTAAGTCCGGAAAAAAGTTTCATTCAAATCGCCCATCAAAATCCCAAAAGATACGCGCTGCGGGGAGAAGACGATGTCAGATTTACGGATCAAGATTTGCCAGTTGCTTGAAAATATCAAGTCCGGAGATTTTTCATCTTTGTGCAAAAGTGTCAGGGAGTCTCTTTTCTGGTGTTCCGAAATAGTCGTTTGCGCCAAAAATTTAAACAATGTTAATTCTTTCAGTAACAATATATTAAACCATGATTTCAAACTGGCAGATTTACCAAATTCTGACCGGGAAAATAACAATTTTCAATTCTCTTGCAAAATCAGGAAACTGAAAGCGAAGCAATATTTCGCCAAAGGTTACAGTTGTTTTGCGGCGGTGAACGGCTCGCAAATCATCGCCGATGTCTGGTATTTGATACCGAAAAAAGGGAACCGACAAATCAAACACGAACATTTCCCTTGGTTCGGATTTCAAATTGAAAACAATGATGCCTACATGTTTGACATGTACATCACAGACCAATCGCGCGGCGGCGGATTGGTCAATGCATTGCTGAATTTTTCATTTTCGCAACTAAAAAATTACGGCTATCGACGCGTTTACGGCACCTATCGCAAGGACAATCTGCCGGCGCTGTGGATGCATCGCACTGCGGGTTACGAGGAACTTTTTCAAGTAAAGGTCTATCGTTTGCTCTTTTTCCGCTGGTCAAAAAAAATAGGAAATTAACTTTAATGGACAAACTCAAATGGGCGATTCCGATTCGGAAAAATATTCGATTGAAATAATAGGTGAAAAAGATTTTCAACTCTGGGATGATTTTGTTAAAGAGCATGCTTTCGGTTGGATAACCCACTCGAGCGCGTGGAAAGATTGCGTGGAAAAAAGTTTTCCTCACGTCGAAGGTCACCTTTTTGCGCTGAAGAAAAATGATAAAATCGTCGCCGGATTGTCGATTTTCACAGTGAAAAGTTGGCTGCTGGGAAATCGACTCATCAGCGTTCCTTTTGCGACCATCTGTGACCCACTAATTTCTGACGCGAAAGAAGCCGAATTGCTCTTAGCACAGGCGATCAAACTTGCCGAGACACAGAGAATGGAAAACATTCAAATCCGCTCCCTGGAAACAGGGGCAATTTTAAACAAAATCGAGATTCCCGCCGCTATTGATGACAGTTTTAAGCAACATTATCTTTTTTTGGACAAGAGTCCCGATGAATTAAAATTGAGTTTCAACAAGCGAAATGTGAGGAAACGGATTCGTCAGGCAGGCGAAAAAGGACTCGCTGCCAGAATTGCGAGCGACAAATCAGATGTGGAAGAATTTTACCACATTTATTTGAAAACAAAAAAACGACTGGGACTGCCGCCGCTTCCATTGAAATTTCTGTTCAACTTGTGGGACAAATTTGCAGCGAACGGGAATTTGTATCTCATTTTGGTTGAATTGGAAAACCGCGTTTTAGGGGGTATCTTATTTTTCAAATACAAAGACCGTGTGAACGCGGAAATAATTGCGTACGAGCAAATGTACCGCGATCTCTATTTGAGTCAATTTTTGTACTGGCAGGCAATCCTTTTCGCCAGGGAACACAATTGCCGCATTTTCGATTTTGGCAGAACTTCTGTTTTCAACGAGGGATTGATGAATTACAAAAATCACTGGGGCACAGAAATCAGGGATTTGCCTACTTATTATTTTTCATTGTCGGGCAAGCCGGAAGCCGAAACGCGGGAAAGTTCTACCATGTACAATTTAGTTCGCGCGATTGGGAGACGACTACCGACTCCGTTATTTCAATTGTACGGAAATTTCTTTTATCACCACTCGGCTTGAAATCAATATTCCAGCGCCAAAAAAAAAGAAACTGCCGGAAGCGGAATTGGTGAAATAGACTTTCAAACGCATTTTTCGGCATTTGCCGGCCAATATTTTGGGAAAAATTACAGATATTTATTCAAAAATAGCTTACTGAAAAAATGAAAAAACAAAAAACTTGCATGGTCTTCATTGGAAAATATCCGCACGACGTTCGCGTGCGTCGCGAAGCAGAAGCGCTGCACGCTGCCGGCTATCAGGTTGATGCCGTTTGTCTGCAATACCCGGAACAGCCGCAGACGGAAACAGTGAACGGCGTGAACGTTCACCGGCTGAAAATTCGCCGGCAGCGGGAGAGCAAACTCGGTTATTTGAAGACCTATTTTCTGTTCACGATTTTAGCCCTGGTGAAAATTCTTCATCTGCACCGGCAGGAACACTTTTCGGTGATTCACGCTCACAATGTGCCGGACATTCTCGTCTTCAGCGCACTGGGAGCGAAAATATTCGGCGCGAAAATCGTTCTGGACATGCACGAAATCATGCCGGAATTTTTTCAGCGAAAATACGCTGTTCGGGACTTTGGCGTGATTATTGGAGTGTTGAAATTTCTGGAAAGATTAATGATCCGTTTCACCGACCATGTCATTGTGGCGACGCCCTTTCTGAAAAAAATTGTAGAAAATCGCTCTGCTCCGCGCGGTAAAGTGACGACAATTTTGAATTTGACTGATCCTAAATATTTCAACAGCAAAAGAGTTGTCATTAAAAAAATGCCACGTCCGTTTAAATTAATTTATCCTGGCACTTTCAGCCACATCCACGGCGTGGATCTGGCAATTCGCGCCGTAAAAAAACTTATTGACGGAGCCGATGTGCCGGTGGAATTGCATCTTTACGGCACCGGCGACGAGGAAGAGAATTTGCAACAGATGATCAGACATTTGCAATTAGAAAAAAACGTCTATCTGCAAAAAGAAGTCCGCATCGATGAAATCGCGGATATATTGCAAGAAATGGACTGCGGTCTGGTGCCCAAACGCGACGGCGTTTTCATCGGTGAAGCCATCAGCACAAAAATGTTCGATTTTGCAGCAGTGGGTTTGCCCACCATCTGCTCGCGCACCAGCGGCGATTCGCTTTATTTCGATGATTCCAGGGTTCTGTTTTTTGAGCCGGAAGACGTTGACGAATTGGCGGCGTGCATCAAGAAATTGTACGAAGATTATCCGCTTCGGCTTTCACTGGCGAAAAACATTTCCGCCCTGTTCCAGAGAATGAATTGGACAACGGAACAAAAAAAATTAGTAAAAATTTATTCCCAGCTCACGGAGAAAAAATAATCATGGCGCAAACTAATATCCGCTATAAAATTTTCACTGATTTGCAAAAATTGGATGACATTGAATCTTTCTGGAAAAAAAATCAGATTCATCCCTATCATGATTTTCAATATTATCAGTTGTGCGCATCCGTGGAAAAAGATTTCATCTCGCCCTATATGGTGGCAATTTATAAAAATGATGTAATTGAGGCACTGCTCGTCGGGACAATTCGAAATAAGAAAATCAGTTACCGTTTTGGCTACAAAAAAATATTTTCCCATCAGGTGCCAACGCTCGCTGTGGCCTATCGCGGCTATTTCGGAAATCTTTCAGACGAAATCATTGAAACAATGCTCCGCGCACTGAATCGGGGCATGAAAGACAAAATGTTCGATCAAATCGCTTTTGATCATTTGAATCGCGAAAGCCGCTTTTTTCACGCCGTACAGCGCTTCTCCCCTATCTGGCGCCGCGATTGGACGCCGTACAAAAATCCGCACTGGTATGCGCAAATTCCTGATTCCTACGACGAATTTTATCAAAAACTATCAAAAAACACCAAAGGAACTGTGCGGCAGTACAGAAACAGGCTCGTGCGCGAGTTTGGCGATAAAATCGATTTCCGCGTTTATTCCCAAAAATCCGAAGTAAAAGCGGCGATGGATGACATCGAATCGGTGGCGCAACTCACTTATCATCGCCGCTTGGGCGCCGGATTTATGAACGATGAAGAAACGGGAATCAAATGGGCGCACTGGGCGGAACGCAAAAATTTGCAGATGGCGGTTTTGTATCTGGAAAACAAGCCGGCAGCTTTCTGGAATTGGATCATTTATCGCGGTTCGTGTTTGTCCGTGAATACCGGTTATCGTCCTGAACTGGCATATTATCACGCCGGATTTTATGTGATGATGGAAATGATCCGCCGCTTTTGCGAAATGCCAGACTGCAAGACGCTGGACTTCGGTTTCGGCGATGCCCAGTACAAACGAAAATTAGGCGATGAAAAAATCACGGAAACGAGTATTTCCCTGTTCGCGCCGAATTTTAGCGGGTTTAAATTACAGCTTTTGAAAAATTCCACGGACAATTCTTCCCAGCAACTAAAACTCTTGTTGGAAAAGATGGCGCTGGATCAAAAGATTAAGCGTCTGTGGAGAAAAAAATTAGTACAAAAAAAAGATTAGGTTTCGACAAGTGAAAAGATGTAGTCCACCTCCAAGGCGGACTACATCTGACGAACAAACTTAGAGGAAAAATTTTTGAACAATCGCTTCAGACTAAATATTTTCAAAGGATCAGCCGCCGCGTCCATCGGTACGACTTCGCAGATGGTGCTCTATTTTCTCACCATCATGCTGCTAACGCGATTTTTGCCAAAATCGGATTTTGGAATCTATGTGCTGATTATTGCCATTGCCAATATCACCAACGTGCTGACCGGATTGGGATTGAATCTGACGCTGGTCAAATACGTCGCCAGCGAGAAAAAATCAGAACGCGATTTTGTGGTGTTGCCCGTGTTGACCACGCGCATCATCATTTTGCTGGTTGTCGCAATTCTGTTTTTCTTTTTTCGCAGTTTCATCTCTCATCTTTTCAAGGTAAATGTCGACGAATTCATTCAGTTCGTTCCTATTATTTTCATTTTAGGCAGTTTCCGCGATTTATTTTTTAATTTGCTACAAGGGCTCAATTTATTCCGCAGGTACGCCCAAGTGCAGATAGCATCTTCTTCCATCAGATTTGGCAGCATCGGCGCGGCGTATTTGCTGCACAAATTAAATTTGCCCAATTTGATCTATCTGGAGATGTTCATTATCGGTTCCACGATGCTGCTGCAAATTCTGTCGGTTCCGCTGAAAATGATCAGTTTCAAATTTCCGGATTGGAACTATTATCGGAAAATCATCAGCTTCAGTTTCCCGCTGTATTTGAACAATATTTGTAACTTCGTGGTGGAGCGCGCCAACGTCATGCTCATCGGCGCATTTCTGACACCGGTCAGCATCGCTTATTACGATGTCGCCGGAAAATTCCCCACCGCTTTCAAAAGAATTTTCAACTCGTTCATCGTCGTCTTTTTCCCGAACATTTCCAATCTCTTCTCGCGCGGCGAGAACGAAGAAGCGGAAAAATTGATGAACCAATATTTGATTCTCTTCTCCACAGCGCTGAGCGCTTTGATTTTTGCCGGATTCTTATTCAGGAACGAAGTCATTACCCTTGTTTTTTCTCCGAAATATCAGGCCTCGGCTTTAGCGTTTGCCATGATGCTAATTCCTTTCTACATTCGCGCGATGACAAGTATTGTGGGTCATTCTCTTGTTGCCGCCGGTCATCCCTCGATACCGGTTAAAGCGAATTCAGTTTCCAGCGTCGTAGGTCTGGGCTTCAGTTTCGTGGCCATTCCCAAATTCGATTTTATGGGCGCCGTCTATTCAGTCATTTTCATGAGTCTGGTTTCGTTGACGATTCACTATTATTTTGCCTTTCGTGTGAATGTGAAACCTTATGTGTTAAAATTCGTGGCACCTTTTCTGCTGGCGTTGGTTTTGAGCGGACTGTTTGTGCTATTGCAGAATAGTTTTATTGGGATAAGAATCATTGCTCTGATCGCGTACTTTGCCATTTGTTATTTGATTATTCCTCAGTTCAGAGATTTTCTCAGAATATTCAAAGAATTTGCCAAGAGCTTTTTGCCAGGCAATGCAAGAATTTAACTGATTTAAAAATTTTATTGGAGAAAATGAAAATAATGTCTCGCACGAGGGATTTAAAAATACTCATGCTCGACGGACTTGTCGGCAGCGAATATGCGGAACTTTTGAGCGCCGGCTTGCACGCGGCAGGCGTCGATGTGCGACTGGTTGTGCCGGAAAACAGGCCTATTTATGCCGCACGCGATTTTCCGGTTTTGAAATGGTCGCCTTCGAAAGACCCAAAAGTCAAACGGATCAGAAAAGTAACACAGTACTTGAAATATTTAGCGAACATTTTCAAATATGTCAATGACGAAAAAATTGATGTTATTCATTATCAGTTTTTTCGGCGCAAGAGCGAACTGCTGTTTTTCCTGCTGCTTCGCGCTCTCGGGAAAAAGGTCATCTTGACGGCGCACAATGTGCTGCCGCACGAATATCATTGGAGCAATTTCTATTATCAAAGAACGCTTTTCCATTCAGCGTCGGGCATCATTGCGCACAGCGACTTTATTAAAAATAAAATTTTCAAGCAGTTGCATATCTCCCCACAACGCATCGTTGTAATTCCTCACGGCAGTTACGAGCAATTCGGACAATACAATTCCATCAGCCAAGTAGCGGCGAGAAAAAAATTGGGTTTGCAAAAAAAAGACCAGGTGTTATTATTTTTCGGCTACATTAAGCCGTACAAAGGATTGGATCTGTTGCTGGACGCTTTCGATCTGGCCAAAGACGAGATGCCGGATTTGAAACTGATCATCGCTGGTGGTGTGGAGTCAAGTGAATTGAAAAAATATTATCAAGACAAAATTGATCGCATGAACGTCGGGAGTAAAATTCTTCCGGCGATGGAATACATTCCCGCTCCGGACGTAGCAGGTTATTTCATGGCAGCGGATATTGTCGCTCTCCCCTATCGTCACATTTACCACAGCGGTGTGGTGCACACGGCTTTTGCCTTTGGCAGGCCAATCATTGCCACGGACGTCGGCGATTTCCGCGAGGTTGCTGAAAACGGCGCCTGTGGATTTATTTCTGAAAAAAATACGGCAGAGAGTTTCGCGACTGAGGTGATCCGCGCTTTTTCCGATCAGGGTAAACTAAAAAAGATGGGAAATTTCTGCCGGGAATTGAGTCAGACAAAATACAACTGGGACAGCATCGCGCAAAAGACGAAAGAATTTTATTTAACTGTGATAAATTACAATGAGACCGGAAACTCAAAATAAACTTGTTGAAAAGACTGAATTGATCACGCCGGAAGCACCGCCTTTTTTTCGTTTTCTGGCGAACTTCTCCTTTGCGGTATTCATGTTTTTCACATTTTTCAACACGCAAATGCCGTTCCAGCAGCGCGTGTACGATGTCGCCAGTATCGGAACAACCAACATCGTCAATCAGATCGTTTACACGTTGCTGTTTTTCACTGCCTTCATTTCTCTGCTTCCGAAAAAAGAAGGCATTGTGCTGTTCATTCAACGCGAGATTTTTCTCACACTTTTTCTCATCTGGTGTACATTGAGTATTTTTTGGTCGGACTACAGCTTCATTGCTTTCAAGCGATTGTTTCAATTCTACACCATGGGGCTGATTTTTCTTGCTGTATTTTTGTACAACGGGACAGTGGAAAAGCTGTTGATTTATTTCAAAATAATTCTTTCAGCATTTTTATTGATTTCTTTTGTGTCGGTTTTCACAGTTCCCGGCGCAATCGATCCCTCTGCCGGAACCTGGCGCGGTCTGGCGTTATCGAAAAATTTGCTCGGTCAAAATGCATCGATTGCCATAATTTTCTGGTTCAATATGATGAAACGAGGATCGTTTTTATCGAAAAGTTTTTCCTTTTTCATGCTCATCATCAGCATTGTCTTGCTAATCGGTTCCATGAGCATGACTTCGATCATGGTGCTGCTAATGATTGTTTCGCTGGCAATTTTGTTCAGTTTTGAAAAAGCGCTCTTTTACCGCCTCGGTGTGAAAAATACTTATTCAATTTTATTGATCGCGTCTGCGATTATTGTGCTGGGGACGACCTATGTCGCGGCACCGGAAATTGTGGCTGCGTTGCCCCAAACTGTGGGGAAGGATGCCACCTTTACGGGCCGAACAGATTTATGGAAGGACATTTACCGAGAGGCACAATCCCATTTTTTCATTGGCTGCGGCTTCAAGAGTTTCTGGGGAATTAGTAATCCCAACCTTTTTTACCTTTACCAAAAATATATCTGGCTGCCCAATCAGGCGCACAACGGTTTTTTGGACATGTTCAATGAATTGGGCGCCATCGGTATTTTGCTGTTTTTTCTGGTCATTGTTTTTTATTTCAAAAATATTACGCTTCTTAACCGCAGCCACTTCTGGAGATGGCTTTTCGTGGCCGGGCTGATCATAAATTTGCAGGAGACAACATTTTTCAGCGTCAAACACCCTTCCGGAGTGCTGTTGATTTTTGCCTATTTCGCCCTGTACGCGGAATTGCTGAAACAGGAAGCCAACAGTTCTGCGGTATCACAACAAGCTAAAATTTAAAGAAGAATATGTCAGAAAATGACAAAAAACCTGTTGTATTGCACCTCACTTACGAGCTGCGGCGCAGAAAAAAAGAGGAAGTTACCAGCGCTGTGAGGAATCTCATTGCGCAGAGTGAATATTTTTCAACGCCATACGTCGTGAGCTTGTTGAGAGTACCGACATTTCGCGAGCGGGGAATTCGCAAAAAGGAGCCGAATACGCTCGAAGTCAACTCTTTCGGCTTGCCGTTTGGCATTTTGCTGCACTATCATCTCAAATGCGCGCACAAACTGATTCAAAAAGCAAAAAACGAATTGAATATTGCAGCGCTTCCTATTGAAGTGATTCATGCACACAAATTGACATTTGAGGGCGTTATCGGCTACGAAATTGCAAAAAAACGCAACATTCCCCTGATCCTCACTATTCGCCAGACCGATTTCGGAGTGCTGAAACACAAAAAGTTTTATCGCCCAATGTATCGAGAAATCGTAGAATACAGCTCTGCAATTATTTATCTAGTACCTTACGTGATAAAAGCTTTTCGAAAGTATTGGGATGAGGACTTTTTTGAGAATCACATTAAAAACAAACTTGTCTTTTTGCCCAATATTGTAGATAAAGAAATCCATCCCCCGGAAACAGATTTTGAGCAAGGATCGCTGTTGACCATTGTGCGTATGACAAAAGAATCTGTCCGGCGGAAAAAATTGAAAAATTTGTTGCAGGCATTAAAAAACATTGCGGACAAATCTTTCAAATTGAAAATAATTGGCGATGGACCATATTTGAAAAAAGTGAAACAGTGGGTACAAACATTTGAACTGCCTGGACAGGTCGAATTTCTTGGCAAAGTTGACAACAAACTGATCGACTCTTATTACCGAAAGGCGCAAGCATTTGTTTTGCCCAGCAAAAGCGAAAGTTTCGGCATGGTGTACGCGGAATCGCTGTTGAATGGAACGCCGATTTTGTACGCCAAAAACACAGGATTCGATGGGCTTTTTGAAGGAGTCGGTGTTGCTGTCGATCCTTTTGACATTCAATCGATTCAATCTGGTCTGGCAAAAATAATCAAAGAAAATGAATACCTTCGAAATCAAATCAGAAACCTCCAACGGGAAGGAGCGTTTGAAATCTTTCACCCGGAAAAAGTGCGGGAACAATATCGGAAAATAATAAATCAAATCATATCTGGTGGCTAAAATGCAAAAGCGAAAACTGACAGGCCAATGCAGAAATAGCAGTTTGTGCATGCCAAGCGAAAATATCGATGTGGTGCTGTTTAATGAACGCGGAAAAGTGGTAGCAAAAACGCGCACAGACAAAAAAGGACACTGGAAAATAGAGACGAGTCTGGCGTCCGGGAAGATTTCCTTCTCCGGGGATGGCTTCGTGCCAAAAGTCATCGACATTTCCGAAGCAAGTGAAATCATCCGTCTATTAGAAAATGATTTGATTGGCTATAGCGACAAACTCTGGTATCAGCCTGGTGAAATCGTTCATTTTTACGTGCATTCGCCCGGAGAATTTTCTGCTGAGTTGGTGAGATATGGCAAACTCCGAAAAGCCATTAAAAATTTAGGGACTTTTCCGACAACAACACAGCAAGCGCCCGACGGTTTTTTTGTGGAGGCAGGTCCCAAATGGCGGGAGTCTTTTCAATTTGTCATTCCGCGCGACATAGAACCGGGGCTTTACGGCATTCTTTTGCAGCCGCGAGACAAAGCTTTTTCTCCTTATCACGCGACCATTCTCATCTCCACTTCGCCGAAAAATTACGGCAAAAAATCGAAATTGCTTGTATTAGCGAGCACCACCACGTGGCAAACTTACAATGTCTGGGGAGGCCGCAGCCGTTACCGTAACTTTGAAAATTACAAAAGATTTTTTCTGAAAAGCTGGATTCATCTTTTT
>JAADFU010000087.1:0-4500 GCA_013152715.1 Calditrichota bacterium | reverse complement strand
TTCTTCCGGAAGATATCAAACAGCGGCTGAAAAAAATATTGAAAAGTCAAATCGTTTTATCCATAAAAAACCATCCCGATGCCTGGCAATTCAAAAAATTGTCCATTCGCAGACCGCATCCCAATTTATCGATTTACGATGAAAATCCAGAAACTGAATTCACCAGTCATCTTTCCGCCGGAGAATGGCGCGTGCTGGCATGGTTGGAAAAAGAAAATTTCAGCTACGACGTTGTGAGCGGTTTTGACCTCCACCACGCTCCCGAGCTGCTGCGCCATTACAACGCTGTTATTTTGAACACTCATTGCGAATACTGGTCTAAAGAAATGTTTGAAGGTTTGACGAAATTTCACCGCAATGGCGGCGCAATTCTGAACATTTCCGGCAATTCTATCTTCCGGGAAATAGAATTTTATCCGGAAGGCGATCTCCATTGCGTCAGTCTGAGCTTCAATTATTCTGTCGCCGACGAATCGCAAATCCTTGGCGTGCGTTTTGACATGCGCGGCTATCAGACGAGAGCGCCATATCAGGTCATTCAGCCGGAGCACTGGATTTTTGCCGGCACAAATCTCAAAAAAGGCGATTTGTTTGCTGAAAAAAGTCTGAACCAACCCGATGCAAATGATTCCGAAAACAGCGGCTATGATGCGACAAAACCAGGCATTCAAATTGAGAAAGAGTCGCACGGTGACGGCGGTTCCGGCTGGGAAACGGATAAAATTACGCCTACGGCTCCCGAAGACGTATTATTGCTGGCAAAAGGCAAAAATCCTGGCAACGGCGGCGCTGACATGATAATCCGCGAGCCGAAAAATGGCGCGGGCCTGGTATTTTCGGTATCGTCCATCGCCTTTGGCGGCTCACTTTTGATTGATCCGGTGAGTTCGCAGATCGTGAGAAATGTTTTGAAAAAAGTGCTGCCTATTGAGAAAAAATAAAAAAAACCCGACTCGCTGAAATATTTACCACGAATCGGGTTATAAATTTTTCCCGCAACTTACTTGCCGACTAACCTCCCACAAATTCCGCCTGGACATTTTCCGGCGGCTGCGGCGCTTGCTGCGACTGTCCTTCAAATTCATAAGCGCCCATGTCCCAGCCATTTCCCTGAGGTCTGGTGACGCGATTTTTATCTTTATTGTAAGAAGAACCCAGATCAACGCCGTGGTCGATGGCGGGAGAATCTGACAACAGCTCAAATTTCTTTCTACTCACGTCTTCCAATTTCGGATCGCCGTAAATGCCGTGCGGCTCAAATCCCATGTTTCGCCACTGAGACCAACTTTTGCCGCTGCCATCCCGTTCCGCTGGCACTGAAGAAGACGGCGCGTAATAAATATTGTAATCATAATTTGCAAGATTGGAAACAGAGCCTTCCACGCGCATCACGGTCCCGCCGGATTGGTAGCACACAAGAACGTTATTTTTCACTTTAGCATTCGGACTCCCGTCCACGCGAATGGAGCCCCAGCCGCTGCCATAGAGTGTATTGTGGTAAGCAAGCAAAGTAGCGCTTCCATCGTCCAAATTCCGCAGCGCAATCAAACTATTTTTCGTATGAGGCCCGTAAATGACATTGTTGTAAATCTTGATCGTCCCTGTTGATGAAGTACAATAAATTCCCTGAGCATTGGAGACTTTGTTATTGTCCTGTTCGATGTAATTATTGTAAATAGTAATATTCTCATCTCTGTACATTTGAATGCCATCGTTGTGCTCGTCCGGATGTCCGTTACTGATGACAATTTTATTTCCAAAATAAGAATTGTTTCTATTTAGCTCCGAATAAATGCCGTCAGTCTGCGCCGCGATGTAGTCGGGAGTAGTGATGTTGTTGTATTTGACTTTGCAGTTCGAGGTGCCGCGCAAATAAACGCCGCCGTGGCCTGTAACGTAAATGTCGTTGTTATCAATGACAGCGCCGCTGCAGTAGCGGACTTTGATCGCACCATTGCCAGTGCAATTTTTCACGACGAGATTCTTGACAATAATATAATCTACACTTTCCACTCGAACGCCAAATTCTCGGCTGTTCTGGCCGTCAATTATCACGTCGCCGTTGTGTCCGGATGTCTGTCCCTTGGTAATCGTAATCGGATTGCTGGATGTGCCGTCCGCGCCGACATCGAGAGATTCGTAGTAAGTTTTTGAGCTACTTCCACCGGAGATGTAAATCGTGTCTCCCGGTTTGACATTGCTCCAATTGATATCAGAAAAACTGCGCCAGGCATTGGCCCAGGACGTACCATTATTGCTGCCGGACGCGTTTTTGTCCACGTAAAAATCCGTTGCCAACAGCGGCACTGCTATTAACAGGCAGACAAATGTTGCCATTATTTTAATCATCGTCCGCTTCATAATTTCACTCCTTGATTTTTTCACCAACCGCACACTTTCCCCACCAAAATTTATTTTAATAACAAAATTCGTTTCACGAAAATGGACTTCCCTGCTGTCATGCGAATAAAATAAGTCCCGCTCGCCAAGTCAGCATTTTGCGCATCCTTCCCATTCCACTGAATCTGGTAACTTCCTGACTGGAAATTTTCATCCACTAAATCGCGAACTTTTTGTCCCTGCAAATTGAAAATTGCAACCATTACCCCTGTGAATTCCGGCACGCCAAATCTGACCACTGTCGTTGAATTGAACGGATTCGGAAAATTTTGACTCAGATAAAAATTTTTGGGAATTTCAACAGCAGCGGACTTCACTTCGCTGAAAAATTCTCCGCCTGTCCGATTTTTGGTTACAATATAGTAAAAATAATGTCCGCTGGTTAAATTTCGATCAACAAATTGTAACCGATTCCCATTCATCGCCGGATTGAATGCCACCGTTTGCAACGGTGTAAAATTTTCCCTATCCCCATCGCTGCGAAAGATCTGAAATTCCCACTCTCTCTCATTCTTGCGCACAAGCCAGTTCAGAGTAACTTCTTTTTCTGCTGTCTCAACTGCAAACTCGCCAAACGGCGCATAACTATCAGGGATGAACAAATCTGCCAATCGTGAGAAAGAACTTTCATTTCCGGCCGAATCCACCGAAGTTACTGCATATAAAATTTCAACATTAAAAAACAATTGCTTATCAACATAAACCGTGTCCGGATGTTGCGTTTCACCCGCCAACTGAAAATTTGACTGCCAGCTTGCTTTTCGATAAATGCGGTAGCTGTGAATGTTGTTGCCTTTCGGAATATTCCAGGTCAAACGCACTTTTTGCGCCGCCGCATCACTCGCAATGGCAAAAAGTAACAAAACGCAAGCCAGTAATTTGAGCACCGTTTTTCTCATCCTCAATAGAGCCCATGCTTCCCCCCGTTCAAAATTCGCCGCCGTTTCAATCGTCGCCGTTACTGCAATTTACGTTCCATGGTGGTCAGCAAAGATGAGGAATTTTCGATCACATCAAAAAATTGTCAATATCCAGATTGCAAAGAACAAATGAAATAAATTTATCGTTTTATTTGAGAAATACCATCCGCCGCGAATCTTGGAAATGTTTTGTCTTCATGCGATATACATAGTTTCCGCTGGGAGCGACATTTCCCCAATTATCCCGACCGTCCCATTTAATCTGGTAGGCGCCCGGCGCTTTGTCTTCATCGAGCAGCACTCTCACTTCTTGCCCCATCATGTTGAAAATTTTGATTACAACATGATCCTGCTGCGGCAACTGAAATTTGATTGAAGTTTCAGGATTGAATGGATTGGGGAAATTATTCAACAGCGCGTATTCTTTCGGCAACTCGCGGAACTGCCCGGAGGTAATAACAACAGTAGCAAAACCCTGCTGCGGGTCTTCTGCATTGATGCGGTAACTGTTTAATTCAACTTGAGTTGACGAATTATTGTTCCCAATCACCTCAAATACTAATTCCAGATACTCGCCGCTATCTACAATCGGTTCCACACCAAAGCCACCGATAATGACTTTGCCCGGTTCAGTATCATTGAGAAAAATTTGAAATTTCTGGCTCAAATCAGTTTGCTCAAAACCGATGAAGCGCAATGCCTTGTAATCATAGCTGACATTAATATCAAAGGACAGAATCTCTCGATCGCCTTCGGAAATGAACGGAATGCGCACTTTGTCACCCACTTCTTTTTCCTGATCCTGCAAGTAGGAATAAATCTTTGGGACATTTGATTTAGGCAAATAGCCGCCTGGCTGCCAATTTCCATCCACATCGCCAACAATAGTGCCATTGAAATCCTGGTACAAATAGCTGGAATCAAGATTTACGTAATGCCTGTTTTCCGGGGCAAAAGCCCAGTCGCCGATTTTGCTGTGTGAATTAGCCAATCCGACTGCGTATTGGGCAATCAACGACGCATCAAACATCTGCACTTCGTTATTTTGATCGGCGTCCGCAGCGATGCGCGTAATTTGCGATGTATCGGGGATCAAATTTAGCGCCAGGCGCGCTGTGATTGCCGCATCATAACTCAAAATGAAACTTTGATCAAACTCGCCATCTTTAGTGGCGAGCGT
>JAADFU010000086.1 GCA_013152715.1 Calditrichota bacterium | reverse complement strand
AAATTCAAATACAATCCTCATCTTTATGAGACAAACTTTTCCGGTGGAACGGATTGGAAAAATTGGATTATTTCAGGCAATTTTAACCTGGCATATTCAGAGCGCGATATTCGAGTACCTGGCGACGGTTATACTCGGCTGTCAGCGCAGTTGTCCGTTGCACAGGAAAATGAAAAATTCCGCACGAGGAATCAGCTTTTTTTCACGCGTGCATTTGACGAGAGCAAAGAAAAGCCCGGCTATGCGCTCCGCGAAGCATGGTACAATCGGGATTACAATCTCAAATTTTCTGGTAATTATTTTTATAAGTTTTCTGATTTTTCGCGTTTGAATGCAAATTACTCTGTCTCTTTTACCAGGCAGAATTCCTATTTACAGCAATTAATTTCCCGTGACAATCTCGTGCTTTCAGATCGCCTGGACGAGGGCACTCAGGAAGGATACATTGTTTTTGGATCGTATGTGGGCAAAAAATGGCTCAAAGGCGAAATGTGGAATCTGTTTGCAGATATTTACTATCAGCACCAATGGACGACACAGCCTTTCTTCCACACATTTTTGGCTGGCATCACCTGGCGCGATGATTTCAATCGCGGAAAAGGCGTGGTGTTTGATCCGTTGTATCCGCCGATTTTAGGTACACAAGCCATTCGAACCCGCCGCTACGATGAATTACCGGCGTACAATACCGTTAGTTTCTATGCAGAGGATAAAATTAATGGCAGAATTATTAAACCCGTTACGTTGCAGTTGGGGTTTCGCTACGAGGCCTATCGACCGGAAAGTGTGGACTTTGCCGGACTTTTCGGCAAAACCGATTTCATCCAATCGCGAAATGGCAGTTTTTTTAATCCGCGAATTAATTTTTCCATGCAACTATTTTCACAAACGCAGATTCGCGCCGGCTATGGCACGACTTCAAAATCACCGCCAATGGCGATGATTTTTCCCGGCCCCGAATATTTTGATGTTGTTGATACTGTTTCAGTCGTCGACCCCACGGATCCTGCCCAGAATTTCTCTTTGATTTCTACTTACATTCGCGATCGCAATAATGCAAATTTGCGAGGCTACCAACAGGAAAAATATGAAGTGAGCCTGGATCAGCAGATCCGCGCTGTTGGTTTTTCCATAACCGGCTTTTACAATCATACAACAGGCATGTTTCGCTCGATGACGATACCCATTATTTTGCCGCAGAAATCTTTTCCAGATTATCCTGATTTGAGCGAATATGTGGTACGCAATTTCATGTTTGAAGATTACAATTCATATATCAATGATGGCTGGATGAAAGTAAAAGGCGTGGAATTTTCTCTCAGAACCAAACGTCTGCCCGTGATTCAAACGGTCTTTTCTTTTGACGCGGCTTATCGGGATAAAAAAAGCGGTTGGACAAAGGAAACTCTGGGCATCAAACGCTACAGCCCCGAGTTAGACATGAGCGTTATCCCTTTTTACGAGCCGCTGGAAAATTACCGCAAAAATCTTTTGCTGAACTATCGTTTTGAAATTCAAGCGCGTTCTCTGGGAATCTGGGTTACGCTGCACATTCAGCAGGAGTTGATGAACATCGACGGCAGAAATGGAATGACGGATACGTTGGCAATTGGCTATTTTGCCGAAGATGGCAACACTTATTGGATTTCGGAAGCCGAACAGGCTGATCCCCGCTACGCCAGGTTGAGGAGGAGCTATCAGCCTTACCAGTTGCTGGAAGAAGACAGACCCAATTTGTGGTTGTTCAATTTGAAAGTAACCAAATCGCTCTGGAAAGGCGCAGAAGTGTCTTTTTATGTGAATAATTTTTTCAACTACAGACCTTTTTACAGATTAAAGCGCACCCATCCAAATTATCCGTCCTACACACGGCGCAATCCGGAACTGTTTTTTGGGGTCGAAATGAGTACCTCGCTGGGAGTTTTTTGACGATGAAAAAAATAGCAATTTTTATTTTCATTCTGTTTTCAATGGGAAGCTGTGATAAAATTTTGCAGGTGGAGAAAAAGCCTGTTGCAATTGAGCGAAAGACACCGATTAAGATTCTCTTATTTGATGACTCCGGCTACATGGAGAAAATTTACGGTAGAGCCGGCGTTCCCGGTGTATCGCTCAAGCTCCAGTCCAATTCTCTGGGGCAAGAATTCACTTTTTTCTCCGACTCGACCGGGCTCGTGAATGCTACGGGATTGTTGTCTGACGACTATTTTGTTACGGCAGAACGCAAGCTTACGCCGGAAGAAGTGGAAAAAGCAACCGGTGAAGCGAGCGAAAATGTCGCTTTGAAAAATGTGTCCATCAAAAAAATGACAATTCGCGCTGATGTGGACTCCACGCTCATTCTGCCGATGGATTTGGTTATTACCGGCGCCGGGCTGGTGATCAGCGAAATTTATGCCTGCGGTCCTCCTGATGCCGGACTGTATTTTCACGATAAATATCTTGAGCTTTATAATCAATCGGATTCCATAATTTATCTCGACGGATTGCTGGTCGCTGTTGTCAGCAAAGCTTATCCACGGGATGATCAATTTGTTTATTCGAAGAATGTGTGGCAGGTGCCTGGCGACGGAGCAGATTTTCCTTTGTCACCGGGTGAATTCGCTGTGTTGGCGGAAGATGGTATCGACCATACCATAAATGCGCCCGGGAGCGTTGACCTTTCGCGATCGCGACTGGAATTTTACAAACCAGAGACGCCCGATATCGACAATCCGGATATTCCCAATATGCAGCTCATTTTGCAGGTTTTTGGCTATGATTGGCTCATTGGCGGCGAAAAAGATGCGATAGTCATCGCACGAGTTGATCCTGACTCCCTGGAATATCGGGATGAACATTTGCTGATTCCTTACGACAAAATTATTGACGGTGTGGAGTATCTGGACGATCCGACTCGACTTCAGGATAAAAAATTGCATGAAAAAATTGATGCCGGAGCTGCCGGAGGAATTGAGTTTTACACCGGGAAATCCATGGAACGAAAAGTTCTGGCGCGTACCGATAAATTGATTCTGAAAGATGACGATAATTCTTCGCTGGATTTTATTACAATTGATAGTCCGACTCCCGGATATCACCATGATCAATAAGCTATGGATTGAATCAATGAAGAAAATTTTCCTGACAATAATTTTGACTTTGTTTTTCATTTCTAATAATAGTTACGCTCAGGCTAAATTTATCCCTGAAAGTAATTTGGGCCTGTTATTTGATCGAAATTCCGGGAATACAATTTACCAACAATTTTCCAATCCGGCGCATCTGTTCGAAGATTGGCACGAGGAAATTTTGTACATTCGTTCGGAAGCAAGCGGAGAGGACGGTGATTTTAAGCCGTTTGTTCAACCCGGACGTTTAATGTTTTTAAGTCAATCCGTGAGCGGCAAAAAACAGATAGATTCACTTCAGATTTTTCGCGGCAGCTTTCAGGTGCAAAAACAAATTCGGGCGGATTGGGACTGGTTTGCAACGCGAGATATGCTGTTCGGTATGCCTTTTCTGCTGGGAGATAGTTCCCGTGGGGACACTCGCTTCAATGGAATTGCCATGAGCGCTGAATATTGCCGAAAGATAAATAAATTTCACTTGGGCGCATCATTGGACTACTATGTTGATGAAGGTTTGAAAAAAGTCTCTCCAAAACCCACTTCCAAACATCGGGATATCATTTTCCGCGCTGGTGTTGAGTATCAGCCTGCAAAAAGATGGCAACTCTCTGCGCTTTTTTCCGTTGCGGATAATCAGGAGGAAATCTACTATCGCGAAGATCAATCTTCCTATTATCAGGAAACGACGCTGTTCAAATTCCGCGGATACGATTTTCCGTTGGTTTTCAATAAAAAAACTGAAACCAGATATGGCTATTTCAACGAATATGGTGTGGTCGGCGCAGCAAAATATTCAACGGAAAATGGCTCATCGCTCACGACGTTTTTTGAGCAACGGCTGCAACAAAATGATATTAAAGATAATTCTGTCAATCCTCAGAATCAGGGCTACTGGCAAAATGTCATTTACGCAGGCGGCATCAGAGGAGGGATTCGTTTTCATCGTTTGGTGCTGGCTTCCGCCTACCGTTACAGAACAGAATCTTCCTGGGCGAAACATCCGGATTTTCGAACACTTTTAACAGAGACGCGCGTTCCCGGCCACAAACTCAGCATTGCCGGGAGATATCAGTTAAACGCTAAAGCATCTGCCGGGATTGAGATTGAGGGTAATTTTCGGGATATCGATTATCGGGATTATTACAGCGCTGTGGATTGGGCTGTCAAACAGATGAATTGGCAGGAAAAAGCTGGTGTGCAGATACAATGGAGACCTGCCCTGTTCACGTTTTTGTCAGTGAGCACATTTCAGGGACTTGTTTCGGATAAATTTCTGTCAGTGCAATCGCCGTCCGATTTCTGGAAATGGCGACAAGCTGATGTTGAATATTTTTTTACTGACCATCGTGGTTATCGACTGGATTTTGAGATGATGTTTTATTGGAAATATCTTGGTTTTGTGCAGTGGCACTTCGGCTGGCAACAAATTTTTTCGGATCACAAATCCTACTTTCAGGGCGACAGCAGGAGTTACTTGACCACGGGTTTGACTTTGCAACTTAAGGCTTATTAAAATGTCAGGGAGTAAAATGAGACAATTTTTTGCAAATGTAATTTTCATCTTTCTTCTCATAGGATCCAACGCACAAGCGAATGTTCGGTTGAATCCTGTTCATATCGGAACATCGTCCTTCGCGATTTTTGCCGACGAAAAAACATTTGTCGTTGCTGAAAAAGAGATTTTGGCTTATCGCGATCAAGTGGAAAAGCAGGGGCTTTCCTGCTACATTTTCGCCGATGAATATCAGAATCCGGAAACTTTGCGGCAAGAAATTCAAGCTTTGTACGCCGAAGACGGCCAACTCGAGGGTGTGGTTTTCATCGGAGATATTCCCATTCCCATGTTGCGCGACGCTCAGCATTTGACTTCGGCTTTCAAAATTGACCAGTCGAGCCGCTATCCGCTCAGCAAAACTTCGGTTCCGTCGGATCGGTTTTACGAAGATTTTGATTTAAAATTTGCATTTGTCAAGCAGGATACGTGCAATCCGCTGCTTTTTTACTACAGTCTGCTACCGGATTCACCGCAAAAAGTGGAGAAAGAAATCTACAGCGGACGCATTTTTCCACCGGTCGCTGATTCGACAAAATACGAAAAAATCAAGCAATATTTGACAAAATTGGTCGAAGAAAAAAAGAAGCAGCGTCAATTGACAAAAGCTTTATTTTTTACAGGACATGGTTATCATTCCGAATCTTTGAGCGCCTGGGAAGGAGAAGCGCTGGCGCTGCGGGAGCAATTCCCGCAGCTTTACCTGCCCG
Organism: Calditrichota bacterium; assembly: GCA_013152715.1. Lineage (NCBI taxonomy): Bacteria > Pseudomonadati > Calditrichota > Calditrichota bacterium. Next base: position 68 of record JAADFU010000086.1, on the reverse strand, counting down.
GGAACAGACTTCTCAATTACAACCATTCGATGTCCCCGGATTTGAAAGAGACGATTTTGCGCGTGCTT
>JAADFU010000085.1 GCA_013152715.1 Calditrichota bacterium | reverse complement strand
AAGACGAAGATATTCTGCGAAAATACGAGTCATTCAAAAAGTCAGGCAGCAAGCTCCCAAAATAAAAATCTTGATCAAATAAAGAGGAGAATTTCCCATGCGAAAATTTTTTAAATTTGATCAATTTGGCACCAGCTACAAACAGGAAACAATCGCCGGCATCACGACTTTTCTGACCATGTCCTACATCATCGTAGTCAATCCGGGAATTCTGGCAGCCGCCGGAATCCCCAAAGGCCCATCCACAGTGGCGACTATCATCGCTGCGGTAGTCGGCTCGCTGATGATGGCATTTTATGCGAACAGACCAATTGCCATCGCGCCGTACATGGGAGAAAATGCCTTTATCGCATTCACTGTCGTCCTGGCCATGGGCGCTTCCTGGCAGGCGGGAATCACCGCTGTTTTGATCGGCGGAATCATTTTTGTGCTGATTACGCTAATCGGATTGCGCGGCTGGTTAGCTGACGCCATTCCCTTAAATTTGAAATATGCTTTTATCGTTGGCATTGGCTTATTTCTCACATTTATCGGACTGATGGACACCGGCATTGTCGTCAAAATGGATTCCGTGCCCGTCGGTATCGGAAAACTTACCTCGCCGGAAGTTCTCCTCGCGCTATTTGCTTTTTTCCTGATGTCGCTGCTCATGATTCGCAAAGTTCGCGGCTCGATCATGGTTGGCATTTTGTCAACGACAATTCTGGCGTACATCCTCAAAGCCGTCGGCGTCAATCTGCCCGGCATCGAATTACCCCAGGGAATCATTTCCACGCCGCCGTCGATCGCGCCCATTGCGTTCAAATTTAATTTTGCTGAAGTTTTCACCATCGGATTTTTGCCCATTTTGCTGTCAATCTTTCTGATGGATTTTGTCGATACTATCGGCACTCTCATCGGCGTAAGCGCCCGGGCGGGATTTTTAGATGAAAATGGCAATCTCCCGGAAATCGAAAAACCCATGTTGGCAGACGCCGTTGCCACGGTAGTCGGCGCGTGCTGCGGAACAACCACCACAGGCAGCTACATCGAATCCGCCGCCGGAATCGAAGAAGGAGGCCGCACCGGCTTCACAACTTTTGTCACTGCCATGATGTTTTTGCTGGCGTTGTTTTTCACGCCAATTTTGACGGCAATCCCGAAATGCGCTTACGGCCCCGCGCTGATCATCGTGGGAATTCTCATGATCGATTCCGTCAAGAAAATTGACTTTGACGACATGACAGAGCTCATTCCGGCGTTCGTAACAATCATATTCATGGCTTTCACTTACAATCTGGGAATCGGCATCACCGCCGGTCTGGTTGTGTATCCGTTGATAAAATTGCTTTCAGGCCGTGCCTCTGAAGTCAAAGCCGGCGCCTGGGTTCTGGGCGGAATTTCGTTGATCTTTTATATTTTTTATCCGTATCAATAAAGTTTTTGCTTCGGGTTTGTAGCTCTGAGTTTTGAGTAGAGAAAAGTAATCCCGATGTTGTAGTTATTAGTTGAAAATTTTGAGATAAGCTTGAAGGGCTCTAAAACTAATAGCAAAAAGTAAAACCAACAATCTGTAATTTATAACTCACAACTCGAAACTCGGAACAGAATTCAGGAAACAAATTGTCAGAGCAAAAGTTTAACTTTTCTTGAAAATTTCATGAATTTTTGTGTCATCGGAACGATTAATAACGATCATACAATTTACCTTGACCGCAGTGAAGGGCGAGGACTGGGCGGAATTTTTTACACTATCCTCATGCTACGGCACGTGATGGATCAAAGTGACAAAATTTTTCCGGTCTGCAATTTGGGCGATGATATCTTTGATCAGGTCATCGCGGAACTCACTGCGCTGGGGAAAATTGGAACTGATTTTATTTATAAAATTAAGCAAAAAAATACCGCGGTGCGGCTTGTTTATCGAGACAGAGAACAACGGGATGAATACATCAGCAATCTCATGCCGCCGTTGAAATTGGAACAATTGTTAGCGCCGAAAAATATGGATGGTTATCTGGTGAATTTTATCACCGGAAAAGAAATGTCGCTGACAACGTTTGTTCAATTTTGCCGGCGAATAGAAGTTCCGATTTTCATGGATTTTCACAGCTTGTCGCTGGGCATTGCCGAAGACGGGAAAAGATTTTACCACTATCGCGACGATTGGAAAAAATGGGTCTCCGAAGTCGATGTGCTCCAGTTGAATGAAAAAGAGGCAGCTAATCTGATGCGAAATGACTCGCCGTCGATAGTTGAAATTTCTGAATTTGCCAGGACGCTTATACGCGAACGTTTGAAAATTGTAAATATCACGCTCGGCTCAAAAGGATCAATTCTTGCATGGCAAAAAAACGGCGCTCGCGCAGCGAAATTGATTCCCGCCTTCCCTGTCAAAAATGTCGTTGATGTAACCGGCAGCGGAGACGCTTTTATGGCTGGTTTTATTTGTAAATTTATGAAGAGTAATGATCCGGAAAAAGCAGCAGAATTTGCCAATAGAGTCGCTGGATTGAAATGTACTCGAAAAGGAGCTGAAGGGATACGAGAATTAGCAACTGATGCGATGTAACAACAAACAGGGGTTTTGAGAATGTCAACTTTGCTGATAACTGGTGTGAATGGATTGTTGGGTCAGAAAGTTTTAGAGCAAGCATTAAAATTGAAATACAGCGTTTTTGGGATAGATGTTCACGACCATGCTTTTGTTAAAGCCAAGGGTTTCCAATATCAGCCGCTGGATATCACGGACAGGCGAGCCGTAAGAAAAACTGTACTTACAATTTATCCACATTACATCATTAACACCGCAGCAATGACCAATGTGGATGCCTGTGAAAAGCAAAAGGAACTGTGCTGGCGCATCAATGTGGAAGGCGTGGAAAATCTCATTTATGCGGCGCGAAAAATCGGCTCGAGAATTGTGCATCTATCCACGGACTACGTTTTCGATGGCAACAATGGCCCTTACTCTGAAGAAGATAAATGCGCGCCGCTGGGCTATTACGGAAAATCAAAACTCGCCAGCGAAAACGCGCTTCTTGCGTCAGACCTGGAATTTGCCATTGTGCGCACCATGGTGCTCTACGGCGTCGGGATAAATGTCAGGCCCAATTTCGTCACCTGGCTCATTTCTGCGCTGCGCGAAAAAAAGCCGGTGACTATCGTTACCGATCAACTGGGCAGCCCAACTCTCGCTGATGATTTGGCGGCGGCAATTTTGAAAATCATTGAACTGGAGAAATGGGATATTTTTCACGTTGCCGGCAGCGAAGTCATCGACCGTTACAATTTTGCGCTGAAGATTGCCGAAATTTTTAATCTGGACAAAAATCTAATTACACCAATTACCACCGCAGAACTGAAACAAGATGCACCCAGACCCCTCAATTCCGGACTTATCGTTGATAAAGCTAGCCGAGAAATAGGGGTAAAACTATCGGACGTGGAAGAAGGCTTGAAAAAATTTAAAAAACAGTATAAGAAATTGAGATAGAGCCGAAACAATCGCTAAATTTGCGGAGTTGCCATGAAATCTTTAATCGTCATTCCAACTTACAACGAAGCTGAAAACATCGAAAATCTCATCGAACGAATTCTGCTGCTCGGCATCGACAATCTGGACGTCCTCATTGTCGACGACAGTTCACCTGATGGCACTGCTGAAATCGTGGAAAAGCTGATGCAAAAATACTCCAATATTCATCTCATGAAACGCGCCAAAAAAGCTGGATTAGGAACCGCCTATGTTGCGGGTTTCAAATACGCGATTGAGAAAGGATATGACTACATCTTTGAAATGGATGCCGATTTTTCTCATAATCCGGATGAGATTCCTAATTTTCTGAGCAAAATGAAAGAATGCGATCTGGTCATCGGCTCTCGCTACGTCACAGGCGTAAATGTCATCAATTGGCCTCTTTCGCGACTGATACTCTCCGTGGGCGCGAATAAATACACGCAAATCATCACCGGACTTCCCGTCAAGGATTCCACCGGAGGCTTCAAATGCTTCCGCCGCGAAGTACTGGAGAAAATTAATTTAGACGACGTTCGCTCTGACGGTTATTCTTTCCAAATAGAAATGAATTTCAAGGCATGGAAAAAAGGCTTCCGCATTTGCGAAATTCCCATCGTCTTCACTGACCGCGAAGCCGGTAGCTCCAAAATGTCCAAAAAAATCATCCGCGAAGCGATCAGGATGGTTTGGAAGTTGAAGTTTTTGAGTTTGGTGGGAAGAGTGTAAAAATCAATAGGCTCTTTTTCCCTGATAAATTAGAAAGTCATTAAATTTTACGCATTTTTACTTTTACCTACCGCTGAAACCAATTTTTTGAGACAGTTCAACGAGAAATTGAAAAATGGCACTTCTGCACTATATTTCCGATATTCATCCCCGAATTTCCGTATCGCTTCCTTTTCTTCAATATATTTAATCATCAGCACCATGATTAACATTTCCAGCGGCGCATAAAAAAGAATAAAGCTCAAACTTCCCACAAGCAAAGCAATGGCAAGAGGAAAAAACAGTAATCCAAGATGCATGGGATGACGCATACAGTCATAGACATCTGTCTTGACGAGGCGGTTTGTTTCCATACGCGGTAAGTCGCCTTCTCTGCCGAATTTTGCCAGAACACGGCCTGTGTGGCGGCTACTGCGCATGACAAAGATAAATAAAACCGCACCCGCACTGAAACTCAACGCGTGAAAAAGAAAATTTCTGGGGTATCCGCCGAACAGCCGAATATCAGTCGCTGTACCCGCGACAATTCCTCCGACGATAAATACGATCCAGATGAAAATACGTAATTTTGCTGATTTATTCATGGTAGTTTCCCTCAACTCGAAATTGGGTTAGATTTTTTTTGGGCGAGCAAAGAAACTTTTGTAATAAAGAAAACTGGAGAAGAACAGCGCGCTGCCAATGCCGACGTACACCGGCGACAGCAGCAATTTGGGCACAAATGTTGAGTTACGCAATAAAATACCCATTGCCATCATCACGCCAATCAAGATGTAACTTTTCCATTCCTGAAAAGCAAACACGCATACTTTGTCCGGCAAATTTAAAATGCGCCGGATGTTTTTGCTGGCGATCTTGTTAAAACCAAAAACCGCAATGGCAATACCCAACGCGACACCAACAATTTCCGCAAAGATGGCCTGATTTTGCTGGTAGCGCGTCAGCCATCTGATGGCAAAACTGTTCAACAAAACGCCAACGCCGCTCCACATCAATCCGGATAAAATAAGCAACCAATGGTTTCTAACAGAAGGTTTTCCTTTCATTCCCAGTTCTCGTTCGTTAATTGCGATTTTCCGATTCGCAGAAATATATCTGATATTTTTTCAGCGCAATAAAACACCTATTTTAACAACAACCTCAACAAGAAGTTTCCTACTTTTTAGCGCTAAACGCAAATTTCATTTTTAAGCAAGAATACAAAAACCCTAAACAAAGCTCGACCGATTGGTTGTCCATCTCGCCCGTCTGGTCGAACAAAAGAGGTTTTGTGCCAAAGACTACATGTCAATAATTAATTGATATTATTATTGTTACAGACAGAATAAATTTCATGGCACACCTCTTGCCTAATGACATAGTGAATTTGAAATTAATTACTTTTTTAATCACTTATTAATCTACTAACTAATCGGAGGTGTACGATGAAACAACTCACAAAACTCTCAATTGTCGCGATCGCAGCAATGTTCCTGATGTTCGTTGCGTTCAGTAGCAACAGTTTCGCACAAAACGGCAGCCAGAAAGGCGTCCATGGAAAAGGTTTTGTCGACGAAAATGGCGACGGCTACAACGATCTCGCGCCTGATGATGACGGCGATGGCATTCCCAACGGTCAGGACCCGGACTACGTTCCTGTGAATCCGGACAAAGGCAAACGCTGGAACGGCTTCATCGATGAAGATGGCGACGGAATCAACGATCGTATGCAGGACGCAGATGGCGACGGAATCCCCAATTGCCAGGATCCGGACTGGGTCAAACCGCAGGATGGCAGCGGGAACAAGTTCGGGCAGATGGGCAACAGAGGACACGGACAAATGGGACGCGGGTCCAAAGGTTTCAAAGGCGCAGGTAACGGTAGCGGAACAGGCGTCTGCGACGGCACAGGTCCCAAAGGATCAGGCGGACGTAACAGATAAGCTCCCTTGATGTGTTTCCATTTCAAGACAGGCAGTCTCCGCTCTTCAAAACATAAAAGCGGAGGCTGTTGTTTTAAATGAATATCAGCAAGACATTCAACCAGTAAAATTTCAAATTTTCCCATAAAATCAAATCAAGAGGTAACACAAATGAAAAACTGGATAATTTTCACGTTGTTAATATTTGGGCTTTTAGCTATTTCTCTGCCAGTGAATAGCCAAACCAACATTTCAATTTCTCAATATCTCATTTACCAGACCAACTCCTTTTACAACTACAAGCAACTCGCCGATGCTAACGACTACGTTGGCTTTAAGATGAGCCACATTATGGCAGGTGAAAAAATTCAATCGAGAGTTTACTATCAGGGCAATTTCAATTTTTTCAAGGAATATTCCGACAGACGCTACCACAACCAGAAGTTAGGCTATGACGGCTATACTACAAACTCTGACAAAAGAACTTTTTACTTCGGAGCCAATTGGTCTCTACAGGACGGCACGGGCGTTTACAATTACTACGATTACTGGAAAATTCAAGGATACATCAACAGTAAAATATATTTCCGTAGCAACTTGATCGGTAGATTCGGCTACATTCTCAATAACAGAAATTACACGGAACTGCCGGAATTCAGCTATTGGGAGCATTATTTTTACGGACAATTGAACACGTTTTTTCAATCAGGCACTTCAATCACACTGAATTTGAGATACGGTTTGAAAAATTACATTCCTCTGCAAATCTCTTACGGAAGAAGAAATTTCGAATACATTGAAATGCCAAGCGTTGATCAGTTGGTGAGTAGCGTAAAAATTGCGCAGGCGCTCGGAGAGAAAACCTCTGTCAGTTTTCAGTATTTGAATCGATTAAATCCTGGTTTAGTGACCGGATCAGCAGCCGTGATGAACAGCGACGACTTGTTCACAGAAGATGAGTTGTTCGATGATCCTTACGGCTACAGCGGACACGAGCTTTCGCTCAATTTTACTCATTTTCTGCCCGGCTATGTCAAATTTCAGTTGGGTTCCAAATATTACTGGAAAAATTATCACAACCGGAAAATTTACGACCTCGAAGGCAATGTCGATATTTCGGGCAGCACACGATCAGATGAACGGTCACTCCTCTGGGCAGAATTGAGCCGCAGTTTCGCCGTCAACTGGGGAATTAAAACGGTCAAGCTGTCACTGCAAGGCGGTTATCTGAAAAACATTTCCAATGATGACTATTATCAGTTTGATAATTATTTTGGATCGCTGGGATTGGAGTTTTCGGTGAAGTAAAATGATTTGAAATCAATAATGGCGGACTCATTTCTTGAAAATGCTATTTTTAGCATTTTAGAGAAATATTAGGAGATTTGGAATGATATTTAACAAAACCCGATTAAAAAGTGCAAAAAAGTAAGGATACGAAAATTTAAAATTTACAAAAACAAATTTTCGCATCCTTACATTAATAATTTTAAATCATCAATTCATGCTAAATAAACAACTCTTTCAAATCCCCAAACTCCCGCTTTCCGTAACCAGCTTCATTCAGCACATGAAGATAATGACTCACATCATCCACCACATCTTCCGAATTTCTAAAATTAAAATTTACGCGAGACAAAAACAGTTCCACTTCTTCGGGCTTCACGCGCATGATATCGTAACTCAATTTTGCTGCTTCCTTGGGATTGGCATTGACCCATTCCACAGCTTTGGCGGTTTCTCTCAAAAAGATCTCTGCAATATCAGGATATTCGCGCAAAATTTCTCCCTTGAACAAAACTCCGGCATTGGGCAGATTTCCTTTTCCTGGATAAAGCTTTTCCC
>JAADFU010000084.1 GCA_013152715.1 Calditrichota bacterium | reverse complement strand
CGTGCATGTCTTTGCTCAGGTCATACAACTGAAGCGGCTTTGACGGACGCAATCGAACTCCTTTCCAGTTTCCCATCCGCACCGCCTGTTTCCTGCGGGCGTATTCCCAATACAGATAATCATGTTCTTCCTGCTTTTGATTTTTCCCCAGCAAAGCCGGCAGAAAAGAGATGCCATCGATATCTTCGGGCGGTTTCACCCCAACCAACTCCGTCAATGTAGGCATCACATCCCAGAAAGCGGAGATATGATCTGTGACCGTTCCCGGAGCAATTTTCCCCTTCCAGCGCGCAAGCAATCATGGGCACGCGAATTCCGCCCTCATACACATCCTGCTTGAAGCCGCGAAACGGAGCATTGCTTTTGAAAAATGCCGGATCTGCGCCACCGATTCCCTGAAATGTGGCGCCGTTATCGCTGGTGAAAAAAATGAGTGTGTCTTCTTCCAGTCCCAATTTTTTCAGCAGTGACAGAATCTTCCCGATATCACGATCCATGCGCGTGATCATGGCCGCATAAGCAGCGTGTGGCGTGCGCTGGGGCAGATAGCCGCGATTGCCCAGATAAGGTTTCTCGGGGAATTTGCCTAAGTATTCTTGCAATGAATCATCAGGAACTTGCAGCGCCAGATGGGGCACTGTGTAGGGCAAATAGAGGAAAAAAGGTCTGTTATGATTTTCCCGAATAAAATTTAGCGCCTCTTTTGTGAGCAAATCCATTGAATATTGTTTGCCGCGATATTTCTCGTAAGCCTTCGGATCGTTGGGATCAGCGTCTGCGGGAAATTTTTGATGCGGGAAGAAATATTCATTTCCTTCCAGAATGTCTTTTTCTTCATTGCGCCAGAGATGAGTCGGATAATAGTTGTGGGCAACGCGTTGACAGAGATAGCCGTAGAAAAAATCAAACCCCTGCTTATTGGGATGGCCGGTTGAACCGGGACCGCCAAGTCCCCATTTTCCGATAGCTGCTGTTTTGTAATCGGCTTCTTGCAGCAGAGTGCCGATAGTCGTCGTGTTCGGCAGCAGCGGTCTCTGTCCCTCCAGATTCGGATCGTGCCACACATCGCCGCGCTCCGACATTTCATCATTGCCGCGAATGTAAGCATGGCCCGTGTGTTTGCCTGTCAAAAGAGTGCACCGGGATGGCGCGCACACCGGACTTCCGGCGTAAAGTTGCGTGAACTTCATACCTTCCGCTGCCAGCCGGTCAATGTTGGGTGTGCGAATTTTTTCCTGACCGTAGCAGCCTAATTCGCCATAGCCCAAATCATCAGCCATGATGAAAATGATGTTTGGCTTTCGCTTTTCAAAAAATTGGCAACCGTCAAGAGGAGAGAACATCGCTGCTGCACTGCCCAGACCTGCGGTCTTTAAAAATGTTCTTCTGTCCATAAGGTCCCTCGTTTCAACATCTTGCAGAATTAATTCTTCAAGCCATCTGCTTGCGATTTTTTTGTAGCTATTTTGCCTCCAAGTCTCGAAGGCTCCAAGAATTTTATTTAATTTTGGCAGTTATTTCTTTGGCAAATATTTCAAATAATCCGTATCGCCAAATTTTTTCTGCAATCGATCCAGTTTAACTTTCAACTCTTTCACCACGTCGACGTAAGCCGGATCATCGTAAACATTGTGCAATTCGTGCGTATCTTTTTCCAAATCGTACAATTCCCAGGCATCGATATCGTAATAGAAATGAATCAATTTGTAGCGTTGCGTACGAATTCCGTAGTGCCGCTTCACCATGTGCCAGGCAGGATATTCATAATAGTGATAATAAATTTCTTGCCGCCAGTCAGGCGGAGTTTTTCCTTCTAAAATCGAACGCATAGAACGTCCCTGCATATCTTTCGGCACCGGCACTCCGGCAAAATCGAGAAAAGTGGGCGCAAAATCCAGATTGAGCACCATGTCTTTTTCATTCACCGCCGGCGCTACTTTTTTCGGATAGCGAACGATCAGCGGCATACGCAACGATTCCTCATACATCCATCTTTTGTCAAACCAGCCGTGCTCGCCGAGATAGAATCCCTGATCAGAGGTGTAAACCACAATCGTATTTTCCGCCAGTCCCGATTCGTCAAGATAATCTAAAACTCTACCCACATTATCATCGACGGATTTGATGCAGCGCAGATAATCCTTGATGAAACGCTGGTATTTGTACTCTGCGAGCAAGTTTCCTTTGAGATTTTTCTTGCGGAATTCCTGGTTTTGTGGTCCGTACGCGGCATCCCATTTACGGCGCTGCTCTTCGTCCATGCGATTGTACGCGCCGCTCCAGAATTCCTGATCTCGCTTTTCTTCAGGGGTCTTTGGCTCATGATCGTAAGTAATTTTCAAATCGAATGCCGGGAATGTGTTATCCGCGACGCGCATTTCCTGTTCCCGGGCGGCGTCGCTGCGCGTGCTGTAATCATCGTAAAAAGTCTCCGGAATCGGCAGATCGCGATCGCGAAATTCTGACAAAAATTTCAAGTCAGGCATCCAGTCTCGATGCGGTGCTTTGTGATGAAGCAACAAACAAAACGGTTTGGATTTATCCCGATTTTTAAGCCAGTTCAGAGCAAAATCAGTCGTGATGTCTGTCACGTAGCCATGAATTCGTTTCCGCTCCCCCATTTCGATGAAATCCGGATTGTAATATTGCCCTTGCCCCGGCAAAATATTCCAGTAATCGAACCCAGTCGGATCGCTTTTCAGATGCCACTTTCCGATCATCGCGGTTTGATAGCCGGCTTGCTGCAACAATTTGGGAAAAGTTTGCTGGCTGCCGTCGAATTTCACCCGGTTGTCGATCACGCCGTTGATGTGGCTGTATTTTCCGGTAAGCAACACTGCCCTGCTCGGCGCACAAATGGAATTTGTGACAAAACTATTCACAAAACGCACGCCATCTTTCGCCAGCCTGTCGATGTTGGGCGTTTGAATTAAGTTGTTGTTGTAGCAACTAATGGCCTGATACGCATGGTCATCGGACATGATGAAAATAATATTTGGCTTTTTATTTCCCGAACAGGAAAATAAAGGCAGTCCGGCAGCAACGGCGGCAGCGGTCACGCTCGTTGCTTTTAGAAAAGAACGACGGGAGACTTGATTATTTTTCATCTAAAGAGCTCCATTTGGTTTGGAAAGTTTTAGATTTTTGAAATAGAAGATATTTTAATAAAAAAGTTATTTGAATTGCCATGAGAGGAACGGATTTCAAGATCAAAATAATTGAAGAAAATTATTAAAGTTGACTGATAATCGTATTGCCAACTTCATTGGTTTAATGTAAAGAACTAAATTAAAAAAATCAAGTGTTTTGCAAGAGAAAATATTTTTAGCCAATTTCATAAACCGGTTTCTCAATGAGGTATTTCAGAAGAATATTTTATCTTTTAAAAAATCAAAAATAATCCTTGACTTTTTGAAACTTTTTTACTATACTGTTCGTATAGTTCATTTGATATGAAGTTTATATATTTTATCCTATTCATAAAATCTGAATTTTGACCTTCCGCTTCAAAGGCCAAAAAGAAAGGGCTACCAATATGCAATCAAAATTAAAATCGAACAAAGCGCGACTGCTGATTTATTTTGGCTTTGCCTATTTAATCACATTTATCGCCGAAGATCAGATGTTTGGAACGCATTACGCTCTCTGGATTTGGGGAGCGGTATTTATCATCTGGGGAATCGCTCAATCGCTGCGGACAAGTTTGGTGTTTTATGCAATTTTCGGTTCACTCTGCGGACTCGGCGCCTGGCATTATGCGCTGGCAACACAAGCTGACACGATATTTTCAATGCCCACATTTTTCTTGCATTTAGCCATCATTGCCGCAATGTTATTTTTGGGAGGGATGAAACTAATGCGCCAGCAGGAACAGCTTGAAACGCACGCACGAAAAATTTTTGAACAATCAGCCAGTTCGGTGCCAGATGCCAAAAACGGTTTCACCGAAAGACCGTATGCATTTGGGAAAATAGATAGTTCAAAGGATGAGATCCAATCCTTCGCTCGTTTTTTGGATGCTGCCCAAATAGCAAAAGCGCAAATTGAAAAAGACAAGACTATTTTGACATTTTCCATGACGACAAGCCCTTTGAGCCAGCCGCCGTTGGAAAAAGTCAGTTATGTTTCCTTCGATTCCAAAGGAAATATTTCTGTTCAAATATCCAGAGCAGATTATAAACAATACAAAGAAGAGCTCACTTTTGACCAACTATGTAAAGCGATAGCGAATTTGTTCAAAAAATATTTTGAATATTACAAGTCTGGCAAAGAAAATCGAATTTTAACCGAGCTAAAGAGTGATTGAATTCTTAAAAGTATAATTCACCCAAATAATGATTCGGCGAAATCAATATAATCCGTTGAATCCGGATTCCCAAATTTAATAAGGAGGAAAAAATGCGAATATTGAAAACAGTGCTTATCCTTAATTTCGTCTTGCTGGCGATGTCTGTTTTAGGTTGTCAAAAAACAAATCAAACGCTGAACAATGAAATTGATTTGTCCAGGCAGGAAAAATTGTATTACGGCATCAAAATCAACAACGTGACTTGCGGTTATGCAGAGATTACACAGGAATTTTTGGAGAGAGACGGGAAAGAAATGTTAAAAATTGCTGACAGCACTTTTATGATGTTATCTGCCCTGGGAGCCAAATTTAATCTGGAAATTCACTCCACTTTTTTCGTGGATCCGATTAGCGGGCAATTTGTTTATCAGAAAAACCATATCAAGCAAGGAGCGATGGATTTTACTGCTGAGGCTACGGTCGAAGATAGTCAAATTATCGTAAAAGCAACTTTATCGGAAGGGATTGACACCGTTGCTATTGATTCAGATGTGGTTTTACGTAATGATCAATTTCTTCCTTTTTTGGTAAAAGACTTTTCGGACAGCAGTGTGCACGAAAAAACCTACCGCTATTTTGAAATTAAAGATCAGGAGGTGCAGCAAACGACCTTCAAAAGGCTGCCAGATGTAACGATTACTCTGGCGGGCAGGAAATTTCAGGCTCTGGTTTTTGAAGAAATGAATCAGAAAACCGGTTCTAAAATGAAATGGTGGCTGGACAAAAGAAATGGTTATCTATTGAGGGGAATTAACAGCCGTGGAGAAACTTTCCTTGCTGATGCCAGCGTGAAGGATAAAATTAAATTGGGCTCAATGGATGATCTAATTATTTTCAAAACAAATGTTTCCATTGGTGATTTTCAAGCCATTTCTTACATGAAAATTAATGCGAAGCTGGAGCCCATCGGTTTGCGGATCACGCCGCAAAATTTAAATGTTCCCGGACAAAAATTCATCGGCACCGTGACAGACAACCTGATTGATGGTGTCTTTGAAATTGAATACCCGCATTACAACGGGAAGGACGCCCCGCCATTTCCGCCGGATTTCAGCGAAGTGGATTCAGTGCAGCCTTTTTTGCAGCCAACGGCCCTGATCGAGTCCGATGATCCGGTTTTAATTCAGAAGGCAAAAGCAATAACGGCTGGTTCGAAAAATTCCTGGGAAGCTGCGATTCGCTTGAGTCAGTGGGTGGCGGATAGCATCGCCTATTCCGTGCCGGGCGGAGCAACGGCGCTGAATACGTATAATTTGCGCAAAGGCGAATGCGGCGCACATTCCAATTTACTGGCAGCTTTTTGCCAGGCAGTAGGCATTCCCGCCAGGTTGGTTTGGGGCTGCATGTATGTGCCAAACCGCGGCGGAGCATTCAGTAAACATGGCTGGACAGAAATTTACATGGGCAAAGCCGGCTGGATTCCGGT